>NZ_JBIQFG010000013.1:0-83947 GCF_045369345.1 Ureibacillus sp. 179-F W5.1 NHS
AAAAGCAGACTTGTTGTGAACACACAACATCGTCTGCTTGTTTAACTTTTTATAAAGGAATGTAGTTTAATGGGTTTACACTGCCAACACTTTGTCTTACCCAAGTTCCAATATGAATTTCAAAGTGTAAGTGTGGACCTGTTGATGCCCCAGTACTACCCATGGCAGCGATATGTTGACCTTTTGATACTTGAGTACCAACACTTACATGAATTGAACTTAAATGTGCATAAAGAGAAGTGAAAATTTGTCCATCAATGGAATGCGTAATCATAACAACATTACCATAAGTGGATAAAGGTGCTGCATAACTTACAACACCATCTGCTGCTGCTACGATTGGAGTCCCTGTACTATTGGATAAATCGATTCCGTAATGCATTTTACGTTCCCCTGTAATTGGGTGAATTCGAACGCCATATGGGCTACTGTATCGACCATTTGCAGGTTTTGTCCAATTTCCGGATGATACAGCTGGTGCTGAACCACTGTTACTACTTCCACTGTTGCTACTTCCGCTATTACTGCTTCCGCTGTTGCTACTTCCGCTATTACTGCTTCCGCTGTTGCTACTATTATTCTTTTTAGCATTTTCAGCTTCTTTTTTCTTTTGTAGCTCTTGTTGACGAGCAATCTCTAGTAGTCTTTTTTGTTCAGCAGCGATTTGAGCATTGATCTCATCACTAATTTCAACCGCTTCTTCATAATGCTCTTCTAATTGTTGCTTCTCACTGGAAATTTGCGTTTGTTCTTGCTCAAGTTCTTTTACTAGTCTATCTTTCTCAGCTTTTTGAGAATCAAGGGAAGACTTTAAACTTTCTAGCCTTGATTTATTTGATTCTAATTCATCTTTCGTTTTTTCAACGGTTACCTTTTGTTGATCTAGCTTTTCCTGATCTTCTTTTTGCTCTTTAATAATTTGACGGTCTGCATCCATTAACGTATTAACTGCTGAGAAACGGTCAATGAAATCTACGAAACTATTAGCACCTAATAAAACATCGATGTAACTAACAGAACCATTTGCTTGAAGTGCGCGTGCACGTTCTTCAAGTAGCTTGTCCCGTTGTTCGATTTTTTCTTCAAGGGCTTTTATTTCCTTTTTTAACGTTTCAATTTTCTCTGTTGCTTCTGTAATTTCAGTTTCAACAGCAGCAATTTCATTATCCGTTTTTGAGATTTCATTGTTTAAATTGGAAATTTGAGCAATCAATTGATTTTGCTTGTCCTCTAAAACATTAATTTCAGAAGATTTTTCATTAATTTGGCTTTTTAACTCATTTTTTTGGCTTTCAATTTCTGATTTTTCATTTTTTAACTCTGATAAACTTTCAGCATATGTAGCTGGCATTTGAATAGCAAATACTAATGCCACTGCTGAAGCAAATACTGGAAACGTCTTTTTTCTCATTTTCACAAAAGATGACTCCTTTCAACTTAAATGCACATTATTCAACTTTTTTCGCCTATGTAATTGACCGTTAGATCTTTAAGAACTTTCTAACGGACATGAAACTTCCCCAAATTCCTATGAAAATACCAAGCACTAAAATTAATGCATTTACTTGATATAGTAACGGTGTTACATCTAACAGTTGTACTAACTCACCGTGCAATCTAGGTTGTAATACGTTAAATACGTTATAATAAACAATTGATACAACAGCGATTGGAAGTATTGAACCTAATACTCCAAGCCACATTCCTTCTAAAACAAATGGAATTCTTACAAATGAATTTGTCGCACCTACTAGTTTCATAATTTCAATTTCGTCCTTGCGGGCAATAATCGTAATACGAATTGTATTTGAAATTAAGAAAATAGCTGTAAATAGTAAGCCTACAATTAATACTAGGCCAACATTTCTACTTGTATTTAAGAAGCTAAATAGTTTCTCTACTTTGCCCTCACCATACACAACTTCATATGTATTTTCCAAATCATCAATTTTCTTTGCAACTTTGGCAGTTTGTTGTGGATCTGTAGCTTTTACATATAGAACGTTTCGTAATGGATTACTTTGTTCGAATAAGCTTAAATCATCACCGAAGTCCTCTATTAATAGATTCAATTCATTTTCTTTTGAGGAATACTGCACTTCTTTCACATCTGGTAAATTTTTTATTTCACTAATTAATTTATCTTCAGCTTGTTTTGCTTGATTTGGATCATCAATTATGTCAATTAATACTTTTATTTCTACATCGTTTTCAATATCATCCGCTACTTTGTTTAAGTTCATCATGATGATTGTAAAAACACCAACTAAAAGTAATGTTACGGTTACAGCACTAATGGAAGCAAATGTCATCCAACCATTACGACTAAGTGTTTTAAAACTTTCTCGGAAGTGCCGTTTAATCGTTCTACCCTTCATAACCGTAATCACCTCCGTCTACGTCACGGACGATTAAGCCGCCTTCTATTGCAATTACTCGTTTACGAATTGCATTTACAATTTCTCTGTTGTGAGTAGCCATCACAACTGTTGTTCCACGGGCATTAATTTCTTCAAAAATGTTCATAATTTCCCATGAAGTTTCAGGGTCTAAGTTTCCTGTAGGCTCGTCCGCAATAACAACTTTCGGCATGTTTACAATAGATCGTGCAATTGAGACACGTTGTTGTTCACCGCCGGAAAGTTCGTTTGGGAACATGCGAACTTTATGTTTTAGACCAACTAAATCTAATACATCCATTACTTGTTTACGAATGGTCTTTGGATGTTCTTCGATTACTTCAAGGGCAAACGCCACATTCTCATAAACATTTAATCTTGGTAACAATTTAAAGTCTTGGAATACAACACCAAGCTGCCGTCTTAAATATGGTACTTGTCGATTTTTTAAAGTTGTTAAATTTGTACCAGCGATAATTACTTCACCGGATGTTGGTTTTTCTTCACGATACATCAATTTAATGAAAGTAGATTTTCCCGCACCGCTTGGTCCAACCACATAGACAAATTCACCTTGTTTTATATCAACTGAAATTCCGTTAGCTGCGACAACACCATTCGGATATTTCTTCACGACGTTATTCATCTGTATCATTAATTAAACCACCTATATTCATATTAAATTCATTATCTATTCATTCACACATTATCTATTATAGCATTCCTTTTCTTTATTTTTATTACATTTTCGTTTCATATTTAGAGTCCATCTACCTATTTTAGTCAATATATTACATTTTTTTAGTATTTCCGAATTACTTTTTTCTATCTTTTACAATTTCTTCATATTATTTTCTAACCTATCATCTTAAAAATTGACAAAATTTTTATAGTTCTTTAGTAGAGTAAAAAAACCTAAAAATGTTAGATTATTGTCTAACACTTTTAGGTTGAAATGGAAATTTTTATTAATATAGATTTACTCAGCAATATATCGAACGATTATGCTTCCTGTACGAGATTCGCCAGATAGTTTTAAAATATTGGCATCTTCGATTAATTTCTCAAAATACAATGTTTTAAGTAAAAATTGATCTTCTTCTGATCGAATGACTACATCAGAAAGGCCAACATCTGCTTTTCCAAAGTTAGTTGTTACTTGCCCATCAACAGATATTGTTTTTGGTACATATAGCTCAACAGCTCCAGCTACTGTTTGTGCTTTTACTTTACGTGCATCTTTTGCATTTGTCGTTATAACTAGTGTACCGTTAACCGACTCTGCTTCAACTTCTTTAAGTTCTCCATCGATATAAATACGTCCGTTTACTGTTTCCGTTTCTAAATCTTCTCCTATGACATCACGGAGTTCAATGGATCCATTCCCTGTCTCAATTGACGCATGTTCAAAGGATGTATGATTTACTTTAATTGTCCCATTATACGTTTTTAACTTTATTAATTTTGCATCGAGGCTTTGAACTGTAACAGAACCATTTAATAAACGTACTAAAACTACGTCATATAGTTTCTCAGGTACAACTAAACGTAGAGAAACTTGAGACATTTTTGTCGAAACTGAGATCGTTAATTTCCCGTTTACTAGTTGAACTAATTGTTGTTCAAATTGTTCTTTTGTTTTTTCTTCATTATGATCATTCACAGATGTTTTTACTTGGGCTTCTACTAAAAATTGATTATCTTCCGATTTGATGATATCGACTTTCCCATTCGGTATGTCTATTTCAACACCTTTTATTTCATCGGATTCATAAGCATAGGTTTTCATGAATTGTACCTTTTCTCCAAAAGGAAATTCGAAATCAAAGTCTTTTATTTTCGAAAACGTAGAATTCATCAGCCCAACTACCCGATTACTAAATTGGGATAAATCTTGTTTTAAATCATTCATAAATTCATCCATTTTCTTATTTGTTTCTTTATTGTGAAATGCTTTGCCAAATATATCTTCAAATCCTGTTTTTTTCGATTCTTCTTCTGTATGTTGGGAAGTTTCCTTTTGCTCTGAATCATTTGTCTTTTCCGTATTTGTCGTTAGAGGTACATTCGTTACTTGTGTGGAATCCTTTTCTTTTGTTAACGCCTCAAGTAAAACAATCGCTTCTTCAGCGGAGATTGTTCCATTTTCAACTAATTTTAAAATGCGTTTACGTTCATTTTCCATAAAAAAAGCCTCCCTCTACTTTGTATACTTAATATACGAAGAGGGTGGCTAAAAAGTTTCATTTCTCTTTTATGATAGACAATTGTCGACGATTATTTGTTAGAAGCTTCGGCTAAAAGAGTTTCCATCCGTTTTCTGTCTCTCTCTAATATAGGTTTTAAATATTGACCAGTATAGGATTTTTCATGATTCGCTATTTCCTCTGGAGTGCCTGTAGCGATAATCGTACCGCCATTTTCTCCCCCTTCTGGTCCAAGGTCGATAATATAATCTGCTGTTTTAATAACATCTAAATTATGTTCAATGACAAGAACGGTATCACCATTATCTACAAGCCTTTGTAATACTTTTAAAAGACGGGCTATATCATGAGCATGTAAACCCGTTGTTGGTTCATCTAAAATATAAAACGATTTTCCAGTGGATCGTCGATGTAATTCTGATGCCAATTTAACCCGTTGTGCCTCCCCGCCTGATAATGTAGTGGCAGGTTGTCCGAGTTTCATATAACCTAATCCTACATCAACGATCGTTTGTAGTTTTCTTTGAATTTTAGGGACATTTTCGAAAAATACAACCGCATCTTCAATTGTCATATCTAGTAGTTCAGCAATATTTTTTTCTTTATAACGAACTTCTAAAGTTTCACGATTATATCGTTTCCCATGACAAACTTCACATGGAACATAGACGTCAGGTAAAAAATGCATTTCAATTTTAATAATGCCATCACCACGACATGCTTCACAGCGGCCACCTTTTACATTAAAACTAAAACGGCCCTTTTTATAACCACGAACTTTCGCTTCATTTGTTGAAGCAAATAAATCACGAATATCATCAAATACACCTGTATACGTTGCAGGATTTGAACGCGGTGTACGACCAATTGGTGATTGATCAATATCTATTACTTTGTCTAAATGTTCGATTCCTGATATGTCTTTATGGGCACCTGGTTTTGAGCGGGCACGATTCAATTTTTGAGCAAGGGCTTTATATAAAATTTCATTAATTAATGTAGATTTTCCAGAACCTGATACACCCGTAACGGCAATAAATTGTCCTAAAGGAATATCAACACTTACATTTTTTAAATTATTTTCTGTTGCCCCTTTAATCGTTAGTTTACGTCCATCCAATTTTCTTCGTTCAATCGGAAGTGGAATAAATTTGCTTCCGCTTAAATATTGTCCTGTAATCGATGAAGCGTTTTTCATCACTTCCAAAGGTGTTCCAGAAGCTACAATTTCTCCGCCGTGAACACCAGCACCAGGACCAACATCGATTAGGTAATCAGCGGCTAACATCGTATCCTCATCATGTTCAACGACAATTAATGTATTACCTAAATCCCTCATTTCTTTCATTGTTGCGATAAGTCGGTCATTATCTCGTTGATGGAGTCCGATTGAAGGTTCGTCCAAAATGTATAATACCCCTGTTAAACGGGAACCGATTTGTGTAGCAAGTCGAATTCGTTGCGCTTCTCCACCAGATAGTGTGCCAGCTGCCCTTGATAGCGTTAAATAATCTAGCCCAACATTTATAAGGAAGCTCAATCGCTCAGTAATTTCACGGATGATTAATCGGGCAATTTGCATTTCCTTTTCTGAAAGGTTTAATGTAGAGAAAAATTCATACATATCCCCAATCGAATGCTCGGTTGCTTCAGCAATGTGTAACCCTTCTACTTTTACAGCTAATGTTTCCGGCTTTAATCGATACCCTTTACACGTTGGACATGGTTGTTGGGTCATATATTTTTCCATTTGTTCCTTTACGTAATCGGAAGTAGAATCACGGTAACGTCGTTCAATATTACGAATAACTCCTTCAAATTCTATTTCCTTATCATGGACACTGCCGTATTCACTTTCATAATGGAAATGGATTTTTTCCTTCCCAGAACCATATAAAATTTTATCCATTTGGCTTTTCGGTATTTGTGACACCGGTACATCCATTGGGATACCATAGTGATCACAAACGGCTTTTAAAAGTTGTGGGTAATATTGGGAACTTGTTGGCTCCCAAGCAGCAATCGCATGTTCTTCCAAAGTCTTTTCCCAATCAGGAATTAATAAATCAAGATCTACCTCTTGTTTTGTTCCTAATCCGTCACAAGATGGGCAAGCGCCAAAGGGACTGTTAAATGAAAACATACGAGGCTCTAGTTCACCGATGGAAAAACCACACAACGGACAAGCATGATGTTCACTAAATAATAACTCTTCATGTTCCATCACATCCACTATCACTTTTCCATCAGCTAGTTTACATGCTGTTTCTAAAGAGTCACTTAAACGGGACGAAATCCCTTCTTTAATAACGATTCGATCGACTACTACTTCAATATTATGTTTTTTATTTTTATCAAGTTCAATGGAATCATCTAAATCCCGCATTTCTCCATCTATTCGAACACGAACAAATCCTTGTTTTTTCAAATCTTCAATTAGTTTAACATGGGTTCCCTTTCGACCCGATACGATTGGTGCGAATAGCTGCATTTTCGTACGTTCTGGATATTCCAATAAGCGATCTACCATTTGTTCGATTGTTTGGGAAGCAATTTCAGTTCCGTGATTTGGACAAATTGGTTTTCCAATTCGAGCAAATAGTAATCGTAAATAATCGTAAATTTCCGTAACCGTCCCTACTGTTGAACGTGGATTTCGACTAGTTGTCTTTTGGTCGATGGAAATAGCAGGTGATAACCCTTCAATTAAGTCAACGTCCGGCTTGTCCATTTGACCTAAAAATTGACGGGCATAGGCCGAAAGGGATTCTACGTACCGGCGTTGCCCTTCAGCATAAATCGTATCGAATGCAAGGGACGATTTACCAGAACCAGATAACCCAGTTATTACAACTAGCTTATCTCGTGGTATCGTTACATTAACATTTTTCAAATTATTTGAACGTGCACCTTGTACAACAATTTCAGTATTTTTCACTATTGATCACCCTTCCACCTTCAACTCAAATATCGTATCTCTCAATTCTGCTGCACGTTCAAAATCAAGGGCTTTCGCAGCTTCCTTCATTTCTAATTCTAAAGATGCAATCAGTTTTTCGATTTCAGATTTCGTCATTTTCTTACCTTTCGTTACTTTAGTAACGTAAGTTTCTTCCTCTTCTGCCGCTTGTGTAGCTCGAATTAATTCTGGTATTTTCTTCTGAATTGTTTTTGGTGTAATGCCATGCTCTTTGTTATATGCTTCTTGAATAGTTCGACGGCGTTTTGTTTCATCAATCGCTTTTTTCATCGAATCTGTTATATGATCTGCATACATAATGACATGACCGTTAGCATTTCGAGCTGCACGACCAATTGTTTGAATTAATGATCGTTCAGAACGTAAAAAACCTTCCTTATCTGCATCCAATATAGCTACAAGGGATACTTCAGGAATATCTAGTCCTTCCCGCAATAGGTTGATTCCAACTAATACGTCATATGTTCCTTTTCGAAGTTCTCTTATTATTTCGATTCGGTCTAGCGTTTTTACTTCTGAATGAAGATATTCTACTTTAATCCCCATTTCTTTAAAGTAATCTGTCAAATCTTCGGCCATTTTCTTTGTTAATGTCGTAACAAGTACTCGTTCTTGTCTTTTTGTTCGTTCGTTAATTTCATCGATTAAGTCATCGATTTGTCCTTCTATTGGACGTACATCGATTGTTGGATCTAATAATCCAGTTGGTCGTATAATTTGTTCTACCATTTCTGGTGTATGCTCTATCTCATATGGTCCAGGTGTGGCGGATACATAGATTGCTTGATGAATATGTTGTTCAAATTCTTCAAATTTTAACGGTCTATTATCCAATGCAGAAGGTAAACGGAATCCATGCTCTACTAATACGTTTTTACGAGCTTGGTCTCCATTATACATTCCTCGTATTTGTGGCAATGTAACATGACTTTCATCAACTACTAATAAAAAATCTTTTGGGAAGTAATCAAGCAACGTATATGGTGTTGCCCCTGCTTCTCTCAACGTTAAGTGACGGGAGTAATTTTCAACTCCCGAACAAAAACCCATTTCCCGCATCATTTCTAAATCGTAATTTGTTCGTTGTTCAAGACGTTGCGCTTCAAGCAATTTATCTTCTGCTCGGAATTTGGCTAACTGTTGTTCAAGTTCCTTTTCAATATTTTCAATCGCCTTCCGCATCTTTTCTTCCCGGGTAACGAAGTGGGAAGCTGGGAAAATCGCTACATGTTCCCGGTCGCCTATAATTTCTCCTGTTAAAGCATCCACTTCTCGGATTCGCTCAATCTCATCACCGAACAATTCAACTCGAATACATTTCTCATCCCGTGATGCTGGGAATATTTCGACCACGTCCCCACGAACACGGAACGTCCCACGGGTAAAGTTCACATCGTTTCTTTCATATTGAATATCTACTAATTTTCGTAGTAATTGATTACGTTCTATTTCCATTCCAGTTCGCAGTGAAACAACCATTTCACGATATTCCTCTGGATTCCCTAAACCATAAATACAGGAAACAGAAGCAATAATGATAACATCCTCTCTCTCAAATAATGAGGATGTTGCCGAGTGTCTTAATTTGTCAATTTCATCATTAATGCTTGAATCTTTTTCAATGTATGTATCGGTTTGTGGTACATACGCTTCTGGTTGATAATAATCGTAGTAACTAACAAAATATTCTACCGCATTATTTGGGAAAAATTGTTTAAATTCACTATAAAGCTGACCTGCCAATGTTTTATTATGGGCAATGACGAGGGTTGGCTTCTTCACTTCTTTAATAACGTTAGAAATTGTAAATGTTTTCCCTGTACCAGTAGCCCCGAGTAATGTCTGATGTCTTTTGCCCTCTTTTATTCCTTTAACAAGTTCTACAATAGCATTAGGCTGATCCCCACTCGGTTTATAGGCAGAATGCAATTCAAAAGTTTCGGTCATTTATCGTTCGTCCTTTCCACCCAAATGTTCTATGAATAAATTTTAGCATAACCAATCGAAAAATACGATTAATAAGCGAACGTACATTCTTAAAAAGATTATTGATCATATATCTAATACTAATTTTTACCATAGATTGGATTATTAAAACTTATAAAAGAAAAACGACGATCCATGTAAACATTTACTGCAAGGATCGACGCTATAATCTGCTTATAAATTTTTCTACTATTTCATCAACGAAGACTGCTTTTTATATAAAAATATATAGGAAAACAAATAAACCACCTTTAAGTTAATTGTCTACCCAAATGTTACATTCGGATTTAGACAACAACTCTTTAGGTGGCTTATAAAACTTGGCATTATGTTACATTAATGTCTCTTGCGATTCGTCCAACTCTTGAGATTCTTGTAACTCATTAAGCTCTTTTGTATAAGTATAAAACGCGTCTTCATTTCTTTCATCTAATGCACTATCGATGAGATCTTTCAACTGTTCAATTCTTTGCAATCTTTGCATGCGGTTTAAAAACAAGTCCAAATAAATGTCATTCAATAATTTTTCAGATTCGTTTGCATGTTGATAGTGTCCAACTGCCTTAAGAAAATCTGTGTATGAATAATATTTATCCATCGATAATCACCCCGATTCCCTTTTTTCTATTATAAAAAATCGGTTATCAATTTGCAATATATTCTGAAAAATATGTGATTTTTTCTTAAATTGGTGTTAGTAACAATTTATATGATTTCCTTACATATTAGCCAACAGAATTAATAGATTGAGGACTTTTGAATAAATTATTCCTTCCATTTATTATTTAAAATTTTATTTTTATTTAATTAAAAACGGAGAAATTTAAATTTAAGAATTTTTCAAAATTTCCCATTGAAATAGTTCTAATATCATATTATGATTTTCTTAAATCGGTTATATAGCATTAATTAGATATTGAAAAGGAGGATGTTTATGTTGGAAGATGTAAATGTTGTTAATTCTTATCATATCTCATTTAATACTTATTTAATCGAACCTATGGAACATGGAGAAAAACTATACTCTCGCGTTTACGATAAAAACGGAGAAATTATTGTCGAAAGAAAACCTCTTTACATAGTAAGAAAATCCTGTTATGCAATGGGCAGTAATTATAATGCAGCACGTATGGTTGCGAAACGTTTCTTTGGTAAAGAGAAACATAAATTGCCTATCATTATTTCTCATGATTATGGGATACCTTGTGTCTTCTTCCCGCTTCTATCTCCTGCGTCGCCTAGTAATGTTTGGATTGGACTTCATGCGATTATTAATATACGCCGTTTAAAAGACTTTACCGAAATTACTTTAAAAAATGGAAAAGAACTCGTTCTACAAATTAATTACTCATCCTTCTGTTCCCAATACGTATGCGCAACAATGCTGCAAAAATATGCTGCTAACCAGCGACTGATCATTCAAAATGAATTACCCTTTTGAGTAATTGTTGAAGCTTTATTTAAATATAATTTAAGCAAATCTTCAACTTGATTTCGAAGTCGTATATTTGAATATCTTCTAACTTCCATTATTTTCATATAATGGAATTGGTACTCAGTAAATAATTCATCGCGGTTTCCTTGAACAACTCTAAGCTGATGATTTTTCAAATAATCCTTTGTTTTTTTTAAATCATCTTCTGCGTATCTTCTTGCTTCATCAATTAAATAAATATAGGGACGCTTTAACTTAAACTGTCCATTTTCTATTTGTGCATGGTCTTTTTCTAAAACGATTAATAACATTGGTAAATAGATGGCCGCTTCTAGATATGGGACAGTTTCAATGGGAATATGTGCCATTAAAAAACCCTCCTAAACAGTAGAACACTTGTTCTTATTATTATATTACAACAAATTTTAAAAAATGCAATTACAGAATACAGGAAAATAATAGTATGTCTAAAGAGGATGATCTTTCGAGAGAAAAGCAATACTTTATAGTTAAAAATATGAATTAACTCTATTTGCTAATAACCGATGAATAAAATACATCTAAGAGTCATTCAGAAAATACGATCTATCTCTTATTATTAGACAAATAAATATAAAATAATAAAAACCTTTTCGATCAAGGAATTTCATCCTTATCGAAAAGGTTTTGAAGTAATTATTACTGTCCAATACGTGAACGTAAGAAGGCGTTGATGAAATCATCTAAATCTCCGTCCATTACCCCTTGAACATTACCTGTTTCAAAATTTGTACGGTGGTCTTTTACCATTGAATAAGGGTGGAATACATAAGAACGAATTTGAGAACCCCAACCAATTTCTTTCTGTTCTCCACGAATAGCAGCCAATTCAGCTTGTTGTTTCTCAATTTCAAGTTGGTATAACTTTGCTTTTAACATACTCATCGCTTTTTCACGGTTTTTAATTTGAGACCGCTCTGCTTGGCAAGAAACAACTACGCCTGTAGGAATGTGCGTAATACGAACAGCTGAGTCCGTCGTATTAATGTGCTGACCACCAGCACCAGTTGCACGATACGTATCAATTTTTAAATCTTCCGTTCGAACTTCGATTTC
This sequence comes from Ureibacillus sp. 179-F W5.1 NHS, assembly GCF_045369345.1. Taxonomy (NCBI): domain Bacteria; kingdom Bacillati; phylum Bacillota; class Bacilli; order Caryophanales; family Caryophanaceae; genus Ureibacillus; species Ureibacillus sp. 179-F W5.1 NHS. The sequence goes on from NZ_JBIQFG010000013.1 coordinate 12,103, forward strand.
AATTTCATTATTAAACTCTGGCATTACATCACAGGAAACAAAGGAAGTATGACGACGTCCAGCTGAGTCAAAGGGTGAAATACGTACTAAACGATGTACGCCCTTTTCCGCCTTTAAATAGCCATATGCGTTATGTCCCTGAATTAATAAAGTAACAGATTTTATACCGGCTTCATCACCTGGCAAGTAATCCATTGTTTCTACTTTAAAGCCACGTTTTTCAGCCCAACGAGTGTACATACGTAATAACATCGAACCCCAATCTTGAGATTCGGTTCCACCAGCACCTGGGTGAAGTTCTAAAATTGCATTATTTTTATCGTATGGTTCACTTAAAAGCATTTGAAGCTCAAACTGATCCATTTTCCGTTGAAACTCTTCTAATTCATTACCTAGTTCGGATTGTAAATCTTCATCCGGCTCTTCTTTTAAAAGTTCTAACGTCATTTCTAAATTTTCATGGGTCATAATCAAGTCATTAAATTCATTAACGATTGCTTTTAAACCGTTTGCTTCATTGATGACTGTTTGTGCCGCGTTTTGGTCATTCCAAAAATCCGGCATCAGCATCATTTCATCCAATTCTTGAATACGCGCCTCTTTGTTTTCTAAGTCAAAGAGACCCCCTGAAGTCCGCCAATTTTGAGGCTGTAGTTTCCAACGTGTTTCTTACATCTGATAATTCAATCATTAAAAATCCTCCGTACTATATAATTAAATTGAGAGAACCGTACCATCATAAGATGACTACGGTTCAAGTTCATAAATAAAGGGTCTTCGATTTACTCTACACCATGGCAGTTTTTGTATTTTTTGCCGCTACCGCATGGGCATGGATCGTTACGGCCAATTGTATCGGATTTACGAATCGGTTGTTTTTTCTTCGGTGCAGCTTCTTCTTTCGGATTAACTGCCTGTCCTTTTGCAACCTCTTCCCGTTCTAAATTGTTGCGAATTTGGGCTTTCAGTGCATATTTCGTTACATCTTCACGAATAGAAGCAATCATATCTTCAAACATTGCAAATCCTTCTTGTTCATATTCGCGTAACGGATCATTTTGACCATAAGCACGTAAATGGATACCTTGACGTAATTGATCCATCGCATCAATATGATCAATCCATTTCGTATCAATTGAACGAAGTAAAATAACCTTTTCAAATTCACGCATACGTTCAGGAGATAACTGTTGTTCTTTTTCATCATAACGTTTTTGAACTTCTGCATAAATATATTGAATCATCTCTTCAGGTGATTTTCCTTCAAGATCGCTCGCTTTAATAGCTCCCTCTTCTAATAAATTTGCTTGAATGTAATCTTCGAGGGCTTTTAAATTCCAATCTTTTTGTTCGCCTTGTGTATGAACAGCGACGATATTTTCAATAGACTCTTGAATCATCGCCTCAACTAAAGAACGCATATTTTCCGTTTCAAGAACATCACGGCGCTCTTTGTAAATAACTTCCCGTTGTTGACGAAGTACATCATCATATTGTAATAAACGTTTACGAGCATCGAAGTTATTACCTTCAACTCGTTTTTGTGCAGATTCAACCGCTTTTGATACCATTCCTGATTGGATAGGTTGAGTATCATCCATACCAAGTCTCGTCATCATCGCTTTCATTTTATCTGAGCCGAAGCGACGCATTAAATCATCTTCTAAAGATAAGTAGAATTGGGTAACACCAGGATCCCCTTGACGTCCAGAACGACCGCGCAGCTGATTATCAATACGACGGGATTCGTGACGTTCCGTACCAATGACAGCCAAGCCTCCAAGCTCTAAAACGCCATCTCCTAATTTAATGTCAGTACCACGACCAGCCATGTTCGTTGCAATCGTTACAGCACCTTTATTCCCCGCATTAGCAATAATTTCAGCTTCCCGCTCATGATTTTTCGCGTTCAAAACATTGTGAGGAATTTTATGTTTATCTAGTAATTTCGAAATGATTTCAGACGTTTCAATCGCCACTGTCCCAACTAAAACTGGTTGCCCTTTTTTATGACGTTCCGCAATTTCAGCGGCAACCGCATTAAATTTCCCATTCATCGTAGCAAAAATTAAATCCGGTCTATCTTCACGGGCAATTGGTTTGTTTGTAGGAATGACAACTACTTGCATATTGTAAATATTACGGAACTCTTCTTCTTCCGTTTTTGCTGTTCCGGTCATACCAGCCAGTTTCTCATACATACGGAAGTAGTTTTGGAACGTGATCGTTGCCATCGTCATTGATTCATTTTGAATATCTACACCTTCTTTTGCTTCAATTGCTTGGTGTAGACCGTCAGAATAACGGCGTCCTTTCATTAAACGTCCTGTAAATCCATCGACAATGACAATTTCTCCATCTTGAACGACATAATCAACATCGCGATGCATAGAAACATGGGCTTTTAATGATTGGTTGATAGCATGGAGTAATCTTACATGGGATAAATCAAATAGGTTATCAATATTAAAAGCCTTTTCTGCTTTAGCAATACCAGTTTCCGTTAATGTAACCCCTTTTGTTGTTTCATCATAAGTGTAATCTTCTTCTGCTTTTAACAAGCGAACAAACATATTCGATTGAACATAAAGCTGGGCAGTTTTCCCTGCTTGACCTGAAATAATTAAAGGCGTACGTGCTTCATCAATTAAGATGGAGTCAACTTCGTCAATTACAGCGTAATAAAGAGGTCGTTGTACTCGCTCTTCTTTATAAAGCACCATGTTATCACGTAAATAGTCAAAACCAAGTTCATTGTTCGTACTATATGTAATATCAGCAGCATAGGCTTCACGTTTTTCTTCTTTCGATAGGCTATTTAAATTTAACCCTACCGTTAAACCTAGGAAATTATATAATTGACCCATTTCATTAGCGTCACGGCTAGCAAGATATTCATTGACTGTTACAACATGTACACCTTTCCCAGTTATAGCGTTTAAATAGACCGCCATTGTAGAAGTTAATGTTTTCCCTTCCCCGGTTTTCATCTCGGCAATATTACCTTCATTTAATGTAGCAGCACCCATAATTTGAACGCGGAATGGATACATCCCTAGTACACGACGAGATGCTTCCCGACATACGGCGAAGGCTTCTGGAAGTAACTGCTCCAATGTCTCCCCATTTTGATAACGCTCTTTGAATTCAGTCGTTTTTTCTTTTAAGTCTTCGTCACTTAACTGTTCCATCTGAGAAGCTAGAGCTTCGACTTGATCAGCAATTTTGTTTAATTTTTTAATTTCTTTTTTGTTAAGATCAAATATTTTATTTAAAATGTTAGCCATGAAATTTTTCACTTCCCATATAGTCTTAATACATATTTTATCACTACCTATATAGTAGGTGCAAATACCCTTCCTATTTTCGACGAATGTAACTAACCTCCAGAAAGTTTTCTTTGAAAGAAGTATAAAAATTAAACATTTCGTGAAGAAGGATAAAAGATGAATCTTATAGAAATACAATTAGAACCATAATTATATTGTAAGGAGAGATGGAAGTGGCAATTCAATTATATTTCGTTTTCAATGGAAATTGTCGAGAAGCAGTAGAATTTTATGCAAAAGTTTTTAAAACAGAGGAACAGAACATTATGTCTTTCGGTGATGCTCCACCGGATCCAAATCATACGATTCCAGAGGAAGCGAAACATTTAGTCATGCATGCAAACTTGGAAATTGCTGGCAGCAAAGTGATGTTTTCAGATACATGGCCTGGCTCTCCTTTTACTGTAGGAAACAATATTACAATAGCCGTTGTAAGTGAAGATGAAGAGTTGATTCGTTCTGCCTTTGATGGTTTAAAAGAAGGTGGGAAAGTGAACATGGAACTACAAGAAACTTTCTGGAGCAAATGTTATGGCCAAGTAGTGGACAAATTTGGCATCGAATGGCAACTAAGTCTAGAAAGTAAAGAACAATAAATCAAAAAACGGCCTTTATTCCCGCATATCATTGGAATAAAGGCTTTTATTTTTCCTAACTACATATTCGTACGACTGTTTGCTCCCATTGTTTCTTCCATTCTACCCAATTCAAATTCTTAACATATATTAGAGAGAAGTTACTACCGAATGAACAAACTAGAAAGAGGGGTTAAGGGTGGGGAAGGAGAGTTCCAAGCTTACTTCGTATGTATTGTTAATTTTATTAATCGTTATTTGGGGAGTTAGTTGGCCAATTTATAAAAATGGGGTAAGTTTTATGCCACCCCTTCTTTTTGCAGGAATAAGAGCTTTTATTGGAGGCATTCTTTTATTTTTCATTGCATGGAAAAGTCGTTATATCCTCCAATTTCGGAAGAACTGGCATTACTATGCTATTTCTGCCACATTGAACATTGTCCTTTATTTAGGAATCCAAACAGTTGGGCTTATTTATTTACCGGGTGGATTGTTCTCCGTTCTTGTCTATTTTCAACCTGTACTGTTAGGCATCCTCGCATGGTTGTTTTTAGGAGAGGGGATGACGATTACGAAAATAATCGGCTTAATCATTGGATTTATTGGGATATTACTTGTGAGCATTGAAGGACTGACCATCCACCTTTCCATTATAGGAGTATCCCTAGCCCTTGCAACCGCTCTAGTATGGGCAAGTGGCGTTGTTTATGTAAAGAAAAATAAAGAGAAGGTAGATCCTTACTGGATGGTCGTTATGCAACTAGTTATCGGTGGGGCCTTTTTATTAACGGCTGGATTTATTGTAGAAGATGTGCAACTCATTAGTTGGAACGGTGAGCTTATTTCAAGCATTATTTGGGGATCAACAGCAGGAATGGCCATTGCACAATTCCTTTATTATAAATTAATAAATGAAGGAGAAGCGAGCAAAGTAGGAGCTTTTACTTTTATCGTCCCGATTATTTCAGTCATTATTAGTGCCATTTTTTTAGATGAAACGATTACGATCAACTTATTTTTTGGCATGATTCTCGTAGGAACGAGTATTTATTTAGTGAATTATCAACGAAAAAAACTTTCAGCTTAAAATGAAAATACTCCGGAAGGGTCATTCTTTAGGAGTATTTCCTCTTCATAAAGACAAAAGAACCCTTATTATAATAAGGGTTCTTAATGCAGACAATGAACTCTTGTCCTTATCTATTTATTTTAGTTTGTTTCGATTAATCCATATTTTCCATCACGGCGTTTATAAACGATGTTCGTATGGTTCGATTCTGCGTCTGTATATACGAAGAAATCATGACCAAGTAAATTCATTTGAAGAATAGCTTCTTCCTGATCCATCGGTTTTAAGTCAAATTGCTTTGTTCGAACTACTGTAAATTCCTCATCATCTGTCGTTGTTGCTGCGATGCCGTTCCCTACTTCATGGGCAAAGTAAACACCTGCCCCTTCACGTTCACGGAATTTACGGTTAACCTTTGTTTTATGTTTACGAATTTGGCGCTCAAGTTTGTCAACGATTAAATCGATTGCTGCATACATATCATCATGACGTTCTTCTGCACGAAGTGTGACATTTTTCATAGGAATTGTTACTTCGACCTTTGTTTGCTTGTCATTGTACACTTTTAAATTGACATTAGCGTTTGCATTAACACCTTCGCTGAAATAACGTTCGATTTTCTCGATTTTATTTTCAACGTAGTCGCGAATCGCTGGAGTTACCTCAATGTTTTCACCACGAATGTTAAAGTTAATCATGTAAACTCCTCCTTTGTTACACCTATGTAAATATATATTCGCCATCGGTTCAAAAAATCCTACCAGTTTAAAAGAATATTTTTCATCTTTCGACATTTTTATTCACAAAAAATTAACATACCGAGAAAATACATATATAACATGTAAATGTAACGTTAAAATTTCTAAGTAACAAAACTAAAGTAAAAGAAAAAGCCTTACAAATGTAAGACTTGTTTCCTGCACAACGATTAAACTTGTTGTGTATTACTATATTGTTGTTGACGAGTAATTTGAATTACTTGTTTCCAAGTATCACGAAACTCAGTTGTTAACCCAATGACTTCATCGATAATCACCGTATCATTTTTCACATTTGCCTCCATTAGACGGCGATTCATATATTCATATAACGGAAGCATTTGTTTCGAAATGTCATAGTCCATATTTAAAGTGGACATCAACTCTTGAATAATAGCTTGAGCCTTTTGAAGGTTTGTATTTTTTTCTTGGATGTTTTGTTCTTCTATTGCTTTTTTTGCCTTCGTTAAAAACTTCAAACAGCCGTTATATAACATTAACGTCAGTTCTCCAGGCGAAGCAGTTGTCACACTGTTTTGTTTGTAAGCATTAAGTGCGGAATTTTGTACTGCCAATATGGGACACTCCTTTAGAGAGATACATTATAGTTTTCATACCAAGTAATTATCTACCTATTCATTTTTATTGAATTGGCTAACAAATACTTTATTTTTTCTTATCGTAATACATGCCGTCCATTACTTGAACGGATGCATACGGATTCATATATTGTTTTTCATGTTTCTTTGATTGTTGCAAATCTTTCATATCTTGCTTCACAAGTTTCATCGTATCGTCTAGGCGTGCTCGAATCCCACTATCCAACTCTACTAAAGTGGTATGAAGTTTATTTGTTGGATCCATTTGAAAGCCTTCTTGTCGAAGCTTTTCAACAATCGTACCGCGCTCATCCAACATGTCGTTGATTTCATCAATAAATTCGGAACGCTCTTCCCCTTTAGGAATGTTCGTTAAATGTTTCAATAGTTTCGCGGATATTTGTAAAAGTTGCTGTGTATTATCCATTGGTCTACTCCAATCAAAAGGAATTAATTTATGCTGTTTGGAAAAGACTTGCTTGGCTATTTGCTTTGTTAATGGCCGATTCCATTGCCGTGAACTGTCTCCAGTAACGCTCTTCAATGTTTTCTAACTTATCTAACCATCTCTTGATACTGCTATCTACTTCATTCAAACGTTTTCCTAAAGTAAACGTATCATTTGTTGAAGTTGATTTCCCTGCTTTTTTCTCAATGTCTGTTGTAAACTCTTTTAGTTCGTCACGTAATCGTTGGGCTATTCCGCGCGAGTCAACAGTTTTTCCATTTTCATCCTTTGTAACAGAACCTGTTTGTGTAAACATAGATGCCACTTGGTCTGGATTTTTTTCGATAGCACTACGCAATTTATCTTCATCAATAACTAGTTTACCACCATCCGAGTAAGTGGAAGATGTCGTAATTCCTATTTCTGCTAAAGAATCCATTGTAGCATCACCTAAACCTGCTACAGAATTCATAAATGAGCTACGCATACCATATAAACCGTTCGTTAAAATGGAATCATTTCTTAGCAAACCTGATTTAGCTTTTGCTTCCCATTTTTCAATTTCGTCTTCAGACATTTCTTCTTTTTGCTCGTCTGTTAACGGTGGATAATTACGATCATAGCTCTCTTTTAATTTGCTATTAATTGTCGTTACAAGCCCATTATAAGTTTCAACAAACTTTTTAATTTTGTCCACCATATCATCAACGTCTGTTGATGAAGTAAGTGTAACAGGGTTAATAGTTGTTGCATTACTTATTTCATTATTTAAGAACGAATTTAAATCAACTTCATTATTAGAAGAATCGTAAGCTTTATTCGTATTAAAATCGTATGTAATTCCATAGTTTTTCGTTAAAGCATCACTTAAAGTAGACTTTGCTGAATTCAAATTATTTGTAGCTGTTTCAGCATTAACGATACTTGTTTCTAATTGTTTGTTTGCATCAAAATAAGCTTTAACATCTGTAAAAGTTTGATCTGTTTCACCATTTAAATTATCTGCCAAACCTTTGAAAATCGAAGCTGATGAAGTGAATGAAATAGAAGCTTCTGCATCTCCTGTTGCTTCTGTCTCAGAAATGAACATCTTTTTTAACTGTTCCACTTCAGATTCAGTAAATAAATTTGTTTCACTATCGGCAGAATATAAGCCTTCCAGTTCTGTTTTTAACACAGCCGGATCCTCAAAATTCAAAGAAGAAAGTTTCTTTAATTTTTCTGCTCCGTTTTCTCCTAAATTCATTAAATAAGCATTTAATGCATCATCTGTTTCAACTGAGTCAATCGCTGAACGAATGTTCGAACTTAAAGCTGATTTTTTTGCCGATACATCATTTTGAGCAGCATCCAAATTATTCATTGCATCATTATACTCAGAAGAAGCAATAATGTAATTATTGTACATATTTTTTGTGTAATCTGCTGTTATAGACTGATTATTAAAAGTCGAGCTAAGGGTTACTGTATAACCATTTATAGTAAATGTATTGGAACTTCTTTCAGTCGCAATTCCATTTATAGAAAAGATCGCATTTTGACCACCAGAAGCTAAATCAAGAGAAGTACTACTATCAAAGTTGCCAGTTTGATCACCAAAACCAAGCTTATTAAATAAAGTAGCACCCGTTCCAGCCGATACAGTTACCTCGGCTCCATTTTCGATATCCCCCATATTTTTTGCAGTAATGGAAAGTTTGCCGTTCTCGAAAAGGGCAGTAACGCCAATATCGCTACTATTAATTTTTTTAACTAATGAATCAACTGTTTCATTTGCATCAATTGTAAATTCTTTTGAACTTAATGTACCACTACTATTAATCGCACTTAAAGTAAATTTGGAACCACTTGCTAAACCGGTTAAATCGGTAATTTTACTTGAACCTGTAGCTACAATCGTTGACCCTACTCCTTGTGCTGATTTCGCTAATTGACTTACACCATCAATCGAAATAGTACCTGTAGCAGAGGAACTAGCCGTTGCAGTTACATAGGATGAATTGGAAGATGTTACTGTTTTTTTATAAAAGTTACTTGATAGACGATAATTATCGAATAAAAAATCATCAAAAGAACTTAAAGCTGTATTAATTTCTCGATAGGCATCCCGTTGCCATTCGTATTTTTGTTGTTGTTGATAAAGCTTGTTTAAAGGCGCTTTTTCAGCAGACATTAACTTTTCAACAATCGAGTCAATGTCCATACCAGATGCTAACCCACCTACACGTGTTACCATTTATATACCCTCCAATGAATTATATTTTTTCGTCTACGATCATTCCGACTAGCTTTTGCATTTCATAAAATGCATCTAGCAGTTTTTTGGGTGGAATTTCTTTTACTACTTCTTCTGTATCTTTATTTACAACTTGAACGAAGTAACGTTCTAAACCTTCATGGTAAACAAACTTTGCCGAATTATGGTTAATTTCTAGAAATTCATTTAATGAATCAACCGCTTGTTTTAATTTTCCTTCCGTTACTTCACTATTTTCCAAAGTGGCATTTTGTTGATTTGTCATAGTTGTCGTATTTGAGCTTCCTTGCTTCTCTACTTGTTCTATCGATGCACTTTGAACCGTCTTCATTACCGTTGCACTTTCTACAGCATGTTGTGACGAAATACGCATGATCTCATCCTCCTTGATTTTGTCCGAGCGTATAAAGTTCAGTTGAGACAATTTTTGTATGTATTATATATCGGCAATTAAAAATGATATTTCATATAAAAATAGAAAATCTAGTTAAATAAAAAAAACTAAGCATTTAAATTATGCTTAGTTTCAGATTGTCGACAAAAGGCCTTCAGAATGGTCACATTCTGAAGGCCTTTTGTAATTTTGAACGTTTTTCGGGTATTTGACAGTCTTATTTTAAGCAAAAGCACTCTACGAGTATTCTATTTAGACCATTTCTGGAGCTTGCCATGTCCAATTGGCAAGCTTCTTTAAATTCATGGCAGCAAAAGTAAGCATCGCCTGCATGGACAATTTTTTAATCCCACGTAGGGTTGTCCATCGCATACCATGCTTTTCTTTCGCATCCGCAAAAACACGTTCAATCGTTTCTTTACGTCTTGCATATATTTGTTTGATATCGTTTTGATGACGAAGATGATCCGCTTCCTCTACATGATGTGCCCAAATATGACGCTCAATAATTTTTCGATGGTCTTTACTGTTCGTACATCGAGCAAGCAAAGGACAGTTTGCACACTCAGTAGGGTTCGATTTGTATTGGCGTTTTCCATCTTTAGTCGTTGTCGAATATTTTAGGATTTGCCCTTCCGGACAAAGGTAACAATCATAGTACTCGTCATATACATAATCGTGTTTACGTAAAAATCCATCCTTCGTTTTTGGTCGTGTATACGGAAGTGCCGGTTGAATATCATGTTCAAATAAAAACTTAGTAATCGCAGGTGTTTTATAAGCAGCATCGGCCGCAACCGCAAGTGGCTTCTTCACTTTTTCCATTACCTTTTCAACAAGTGGCTGAAGCATATGACTATCATGAACATTCCCAGGTGTCACAATCGATCCAAGTATAAATCCATACCTATCCGCTGCCGCATGGAATGAATAAGCAAACTGCTTCGTCCGTTCATCTTTTACATAGTAGCCACTTTCAGGATCTGTCGTACTCTCTTTAATTTCCTTCATCTCTTCTTTTTCAAATTTATCTGGCGGGAATGGTTTCTTCCCATGATCAATCCGATCTTGATTCAACTCTTCTTGAAGTTTAGCTTCATATGCCCGAGTCTCTTTGCGTACAATCTTCTTTTCGAATTTACGTTTATTCGCACTGGCTTTAACATGAGTTGAATCGATGAAGACATGGTCGGCACTTAGTAATCCTTTATCTGCAATTTCTTTAAGAATTCGATAGAAGATCTGTTCAAAGATATCCGTATCTTGGAAACGACGTTCATAATTTTTACCGAAGGTAGAAAAGTGCGGTACTTCAGAATGGAATCCAAATCCTAAAAACCATCGATATGCCATATTCGTCTCGATCTCTTTTATAGTTTGACGCATTGAACGAATTCCAAATACATATTGAACAAATGTCATTTTAATTAATACGACTGGATCCACACTCGGTCGACCTAGTGTTGAATACAGTGGTTCTACTAGTGGATAGATGAAGGAAAAATCAATAGCTGATTCAAGCTTTCTAACAAGATGATTCGGTGGTACAAGTTGTTCAATTGTAATCATCTCAATTTGATCACGTTCATTTATTTGATTTTTCGACATCATATCCATTCACCTCAGACATTTATTTAGAAAGGAGTTGATTGTAGTGTAGGCGGCGACTCCTGCGGGAAAAGCGTGAAGGCCGATACCCCGCAGGAGCAAAGCGACGAGGAGGATTGGGCCACGCCCGCGGAAAGCGTCCGCCGAAACGGAAATCAACTAACTCTATTTCAGAAACTATTACTTTTATTTTAAAAGAAAAAAGACTGTAGGCAAACTCGAAATTTCGAGTTTGTCTACAGTCTGAAACTAAGCATTTAAATTATGCTTAGTTTACTATTAATATTTTAAAATAAATCATTAAAGATTAAAGGAGTACCTGCCTTTATTTGTTTCTTAGAGATTTTACCAATTACACGATCCCAATATTTTGGCTCAAGTCCATAACCTGGTCTGACAATTTTAATATTTTCTTTTGTGAAAGGCTCTCCTTGTTCAATATCTTTACATACATAAATAGAACGTCGAAATTTTAAAGATGCTTTTTCTTTATCAGTTGGTCCATAAGTTACCTTTCCTAACGATTGCCATGCTCTTTCAGTTTCTTCAACTAACATCTTCATTTCAGAAGGTTCCATTGAAAATGCAGAATCGACTCCACCATCAGCGCGTGATAAAGTAAAATGTTTTTCTATTACTGTAGCACCTAACGCAACACTAGCGACTGCTACACCAATACCTATAGTATGATCCGATAAACCTATTTGAACATTCTCAAATAATTGTTGCATATGCGGAATAGTTAATATATTCGTATTTTCTGGGGTTGCTGGATATGTACTTGTACATTTTAATAAAACTAAATCTTTACATCCTGCTTCTGTTGCGGTTTTTACTAACTCATCCAATTCTGCTAAAGTCGCCATTCCAGTAGAAATAATCATTGGTTTTCCTGTTGATGCAACTTTTTTTATTAAAGGTAAATCAGTATTTTCAAAAGAAGCAATTTTATATAAAGGAACATTCAATTCTTCTAAAAAATCTACAGCTGTTTCATCAAAAGGAGTACTGAAAGCAATCATTCCTAATTCTTTAGCACGATCAAAAATCGGCTTATGCCATTCCCATGGTGTATATGCTTGTTGATATAATTGATATAGGTTTTGTCCATCCCATAAACTGTTTTTATCATTAATTTTAAAATCGGGATTTTCAATATTCAAAGTCATTGTATCTGCTGTATATGTTTGAATTTTAAGAGCATGTGCTCCAGCTTGTGCAGCAGCTTCCACAATTTCTAACGCTCGTTCAAGCGATTGATTATGATTCCCTGACATTTCAGCAATAATAAAGGGTTTGGATTGAGGACCAATCTCATGTTGCATTAATTTTATTTGTGACATTTAAAATCGCTCCTCTAATTCTTTTCTAATTTTTTCTTCATTCAATAGCCATTCATTTTGAAAAATACTATACAAATAGACATCTTCATACCGGTTATTCCTTAAAAGGTGCTTTCTCAATATACCGTCTAATTGAAAGCCTAATTTTTTATGAAAATTTCTACTGATTATATTAGATTCTAAAACTTCCGCACATACTTTTCTAATTTTTAAAGTTGAAAAAATATAATTTAAAGATGTGTAACCTAGAAAAAGTCCAGTTCCTTTACTAGAGTTTTTTTCTCCAATATAAAAACCCCATTCGCAACTATTTGATTCCACATTCATGTTTGTAATATTTAATACGCCATAATCTTTATCTTCCACGCTAAATATTTTACATATTCTCTTGTTAGACTGTTGAAGTTGATTGTACCATGCAATGTGCTGTTCATAACTTATTTGAGAGTTATTAAACATAACAGAGCGAATGAAGTCTTGGTTACGCCAAATTAGCACCTTTTCTAAATCATCCCTTTGTATGTCTCTTAAAATAGCTTTTTTCATGATAATCAACGCCTCTCATTTAAACAATTGAATACAGTTAGCTTTTGATTCATTTAAAAATGTTACATCCGTAATTATCTTTTGCAAGGCACTGATAATAATGGACTCGTTTATCTCTTGGGATAAACCTAAAAAATAAATAATTCCCTTTTCATTTAAGGCATTTGCTATTTCTACTTGATTATCTGCAACAGCAATAACAATTGAAGGTAAACTCAAATAAGCTCTTTCCCATGTTGTTGTGCCTCCAGCACCAATGGCTAAATCAGCTTTTGCCATTAACTCGGCAACATTATTAATTTGACAATAATATGTAAAATTACTAGACAGTTCACATAACTGCTTAATTTTCTTTTTATTTGGATTTGATTTTCCGACAATGACATCTGCCTTAATCTCATATTTTTTTATTATGGGAGCAATCGCTCGAACGACTTTTTCTGTTTCATTTGTTGGATCACTACCTCCAAAAAATATAAAAAGACGTTCCAATTTCCCGTTAAATTTTTTCAAATATTTTCGTGCCAATACGAATTCATCTCTTAGAAGGGCATGTTTAGGACCAAGAAGGAGTTTGGTCCCTTCAGAAACTAATCCATTATAACGGGAAGACATATTTAAATAAAAGTTTTGATCTAGTAAAATATCACAGTTATGTGGTCGATTCGCTAAATCATCGATGACGAAGATTTCTTTAACGAATTTCCTCATTTTACTTTCCCATTTCTCATCTAATGAATAGTGATCAACTACCAATTTATCAACTGTAAATTGATTAATAATTTCAATTGTCTGTTTTGCATCAATTTCCCAATTCATTTCGGTGTAGCTCCATAAGGATTCTTCAACGAATGGTAATTCATATACAGAAAATCCATTTTCCTTAATAAAATTGATACTATCTCCCTTTGCCTTTCGACAAATAAATGACACTTGATTACCAGCAGCTCTTTCCTTATTAGCGAAAGTTAAGCATCTCATTACATGTCCAGTGCCTATTTCAATTGAAGAATCCGTCCTAATGAATATTCCCATAGAATCACCTATATTTTCTTTTGCTCAATATGCGCATTCATTTTATACCAATTTGGATTTTGTTCCATTAAGTTAATAACTTCGTTCATAGAAAAATAAGGATTTTCATTATAAAGTTTCTCGATAATTAATCTAATTAATTCAAAATCTTCAACTGTATCAACTGTCCAGCGATACTTACTATAATCCGTTTCATTTCGTACTGAGCCAATGTTAAACTTTTCTGGATTAGAGTAAAAATAAGCTGTTACATGTTCACGATCCCTATTTAAAAAAGATTCTTGATAAGCTTTTTGCAAAGCTTCAAAAGAAAATACTTCCGTATCCATGCCTCTTGGATAGGTCCGCTCTACTGTATTTGAAACATAATCAAAATCATGTTCTATAAAATGTTGAATTGTGCGATCAACAACTTGTGAATCAATTATTGGACAATCAGATGTAATACGTACAATGATTTCTGATTTAAATTTAAGGGCAGCTTCGTAATATCGAGCTAATACATCCGATTCTGGACCTCTATATACAGGAACTGTTTGATTGATGCAAAATTCTTCAATAATATCGTCTTGTTCTTTTATAGTTGTAGCAATGACTATTTGATTTATATATTTGGATAAACTCAAACGTTCCAATTGATAGGATAATAATGGTCGACCATTAACCTCTTTCAATATTTTCCCAGGTAATCTTGTCGAACCCATTCTTGCTTGAATGATGGCAACAATTTTCATTTTTTCACCTGCATAATAACTGTTTTAACTGCTTCAATAACATCAACTAAATCTTCATCTGTCATTTTAGGGAATAATGGTAAAGTTATAATTTTTTCGTATAAATCCTCTGCTTGTGGAAAACTTCCTTTTTTATAGCCTAACTGCTGATAGTAATTTAAAGTATGTACAGGAATATAATGAACATTTACACCAATATTAAGTGCAATTAATTTTTCAAAAATTTCTCTTCTATTAATAGTAAGCTTATGGAGATTTAATTTGAGTATATATAAATGCCAACTTGAATCACTATCTGGACTTTGATAAGGTATAACGACTTCTGGCATTTCTGCAAAGGCTTCGTTATATTTCTTTACTATCTCTTTTCTTCGTTCAATAAATTTATCTAACTTTTTCATTTGACTTACACCAAGGGCTGCTTGGATATCCGTCATACGATAATTGTAGCCTAAAAATTGCATATCATAATACCAAGGACCGTGATTTTCTTCTAATAACTCTCTATCCCTTGTTATTCCATGGGATCTAAATTGGACAAGTTTTTGATAATAGTTTTTATTATTTGTTGTTATAATTCCACCTTCCCCAGTTGTGACATGTTTTACTGGGTGAAAGCTAAACATTGTCATATCCGAAAGCGATCCTACTTTTTTCCCTTTATAAGACGCTCCTAGAGCATGCGCTGCATCTTCAATAACAACTAAATTATGTTTTTCTGCGATGGAATGTATGGCATCTAAATTTACAGGCTGCCCCGTAAAGTGAACTGGAATAATGGCCTTTGTGTTATCAGTAATCTTTTTTTCAATTTCTTTGTGATCGATATTATACGTTTGTTCATCAATATCTGCGAATACAACAGTACCTCCTACATATCTAATACAATTAGCACTGGCAGCAAAAGTAATAGGTGTTGTTATTACTTCATCTCCTACAGTAATACCGGCTGCAAAACATGCACCATGTAAAGCTGCTGTACCATTGCTAAAGGCTACAGCGTATTTTGAACCAACATACTTAGCAACTGTTTTTTCAAATTCTTTAATCGAAGGTCCAGTTGTTAGAAAATCTCCTTTTAAAACATTTACAACGGTTTCAATATCTTCTTCATCCAAGTACTGCTTTCCATATGGTAAATATGTATCCCTCATAGTCTATTGCTCCTTAAAGAAAAAATGCAGTCATTGACTACATTCCTTCTACTAGTTCTTTTAATTGTTCAATCGTTAACCAATCCGTGTTGGAATCACTAGTATAAGCAAAACCGTCTGATAACTTTTTCCCTTCAAGATGTTTCTCTTTTTTCCACCAAGTAAATTCTGGCTGAATAACATAATAATCATCAAATTCAACTGTATGCCGTGCATCATCTTCCATAATCATTGCTTCATGTAATTTTTCTCCAGGGCGAATTCCGATAATTTCAATTTCACATTCTGGAGCAATTGCTTTAGCAAGATCAGTTACTTTCATACTTGGAATTTTAGGAATAAAAATTTCTCCACCTTGCATACGTTCTAAATTATCCAGCACAAATTGAACTCCTTGATCGAGTGTAATCCAAAAACGAGTCATACGTTCATCCGTAATTGGAATAACACCCGTATGTCTAATTTTTTTAAAGAATGGAACGACACTTCCGCGACTTCCTACAACATTCCCATAACGCACTACCGCAAATCTTGTTTTTTTATCACCTACATAAGAATTTGCTGCTACGAACAATTTATCTGATGCCAATTTTGTAGCTCCATATAAATTGACTGGACTACATGCTTTATCAGTTGAAAGGGCGATTACTTTTTCCACCCCTCGATCAATTGCAGCTTCAATAATATTTTGCGCACCGTGGATATTTGTTTTAATTGCTTCGAATGGGTTATATTCACAAGCATCTACATGTTTCATGGCAGCAGCATGAATCACGATATCAACCCCATCAAATGCTCGATTTAATCGATCTTTATCCCGTACATCTCCAATGAAAAAGCGAATTCTCTCATCCTTAAATTCTTGTTTCATTTCGTATTGTTTTAATTCATCTCTGCTAAAAACAATAACCTTTTTCACATTTTCTTCTAACGCTTTTTTTATAAATTTTTTCCCAAATGACCCAGTACCACCTGTTACTAATACTGTTTTATTACCTAAAATACTCATTGTAAATTACTCCAATCAATTTCCTGTCAATTTTTATTGAAATGTCTATTATTATTATTATCGGTAATTAAATTAAAAAATAAAGAAAAACCTATGATAACATAGGTTTGAAATATTTTCCTATTATAATATTTTTCACTCACTCTTATAGGAATACACAATTTTATAAAACTTGTCTTGATTAATGAACTCAACTTTATGAATCTTAGCTCCATTGAGTGCAGTATTAAAAACCTTCAAATTAGTAGAATCCTTCATTTTTGTATTAAACCACATGAAATAGGAATGTAAATTAGGGGTTGTATAAATTTCTTCCCCATTGTTCGAGAGTACTTTTAACAAATTTTCATTTTTATGAACAGTTCGACCCGATGTTGAAAAAGTTGCATGGGTTTTATTTTCTTTGAAGCCTAAATCTTGTCCGAAAAGAACAATTGTATCGAAGCCTAAAAATTTTAGAGTACTAAACCCAGTTGTTGCAACAGAACCACCTGTTTCCACTAAAGGTATATTATTTTGTTTTGCAATTTCTTCTGCTTTCTTAAAACCAGATTGAAATAATATATATCTCGTATATGAATAATTTGAAGTTGCTTCATAATTCGCTGTACTTAAGTAAAATAGTACCCCATCAAAATTAGTACCTTCTAACTGCTGTATAATATTTTTCTTAGGATCAGAGATGATTACAGCGTCTGGTTTAATACCTTCCTTCAACAAAACTTTTAATGCCGAACCTACACATAAAATATAGAGTTGTTCTCTTACATTTTTTATCCAGGTTTTTGTTTCATTGAGTGATGGACCACTCGAAACTAAACAAGCTATTTTATTATCCCGTTTCGTTTCAGATAGATAATGTTTTAAGTTTTTATCATTTAATCTTATATTATTCGAAAAATTTTCGTCCAAAAGTTTTTTTTGATTGCTGTAGCTTTCTTGTTTAATTTTTATATCCGCTAAAAAGTTGTATAGAGGATTCGATTTATTTAATACTTGTAACCATGCATTTGGAATAATAATTTGAAAATTTTTATTAATGTTAATTTCTTTTGGATCATAGATAATATGAACATTCGGAAGCGTTAATATATCCTGAGAAATTGTAGATTGAATAAAATTTCCTGTTCTTGTTTATCGACACATAGAACATATATTTTTTTGCTTTTCACTTTTTTTACAATTGATTGTAAATGATATCCTAATCCTAAACCTAGTAATAAATAACCCTCTGCCCCATGATTTATCTCTTTTTCAATAAAGGATTCAACATGATCCATCGGTTTATACTTACTATAAATATGAATCCCGTCAACTGTAAGTGTTTGATTTCCATCTCTAGCTATATCAACTTCGAACTTCATTGTTCAATCACAATTCTATTACATTGCTCAAAAAATTCAGCAATCTCATATTCAAATAAATCAGCAACTAAATGAAAATCTTGAATTTCTAATGCATTGTTTATTTCCGTCAAAAACTCATGGATTTTATCTATATTCGATGTAACATTTACTTCATTTTTCTTTAATAATTCAGCAGCTTCTGTTAACCATATTACACCTTCTGAAAAATCCTTTACATTTAATAATGCAGCTTGTATTTGATCGTCTCGGAATTTGTTTGCAATTGCTATACAACCGCTCGGTAATTTATTCAAATATTCATTATAACTTTCAATTACTTCTAGTACGACGTTTTGCAACTTTCCCACTCCTAATTTTCAATTTCAGTAATGACATCCCTTAAATTGACTTTTACCTTTTTAAAAGCTTCTAATAACCGCTTATATAGTGTATAAGTTTGATTCCATACCCGTTCAAAAGCTTCTTTCTGAGTTTCATTCGGTTTTTCCAAATAACAATTCGAAACTTCGATTGTAATTGGACCAATAAGAAAATGAACTTGGATTTTTTTCGACTTTTGATTTATTTCCTTTTCAATTTTATCGAACAAATTAAGTGTATGTTGATCAAAGAATGTATTGTTTTTTACTTTATGTAAAACATGGATTCCTTTAATTAACAGATTTTCTAGATCCCCTATTAATTTCAACTCCTTTTTATAAATGTCTACAACTTCTTTGTCTGTTTTATAAATTGCATTATTGTTATCTAGATGATCTAAATTTTTCACTTTATTTGTATCAACATAAGTGTCAACAAAATCTTGGAATGGAAGTTGTTCATACCCTTTTAGTTTCACTCCACCCTCTGTACAGTTGAATATGGGAACGAGTGGTTTATAAAAACGAATAATTTCTTCAAATACCATTTTCATAGATAAAAAATCTCGGGATGTATGAACGGTTTCTCCATAGTACCCTTCAACAGGTATTAGTTCTAAATTCAACTCAGATAACTGTTCGACTTCTTTTGCAAATTTATTTCCTTTAGCATGGGTTTGATTATTTGTATAGGCTAGATCTTGCCCTAACATGGCGATTGGACCAGAGTTAAGCAACCCAGCAACAGTAACACCATAATGGGCCACAGTTCCCCCACCAGCTAAAACAGGTAAATTAATTCCAATATTGTTTAATAAGTACTTTCCAACTTCCTCTTGGCTGACTTGCGTAAATACATATCCTTTTTTTCGGAAGGATTTTCGAACACCGGAATGATTATAAGGTGAATATATTAATCTCGCTTTATCAAATTGGAGATCTTTAAAATGTTTATAATTTGGTTCTCCTCCGTCAATTGAAAGGACAAAGTCTGGTTCCAAGTCAGCCGCTAATAGGGAGTTGACAGTAGAACCGGAAGCAATAATAATCACATGTTCTTGAATTTTTTTGAGCAAAGGGAGTTGTTTCGTTAAGGACGGCCCGCCCGCTGCTAACACTACCGGTAAATCAAACTGATTATGTAAAACAGATAAAGATTCATCTTTAGCAATCATTGGGACATTAATGGAAAAGTTCCGTTGCCATTGGTTTGCAAAAAACACTTCCGTATTATAATTAATTTGTGTTTTATTTTGAAAATCCCGCAAGTAAACTAACAGATCCCGATAGTTATTTGCAAATAACTTATCATAATTTGGGGTTAAAATAACCTTTATCTTTAATGCTTTCCCCTCTGAAATAGTTGAAATCAAATAACCTAAAGTATTTACTGTACTTTCTCCCCAATAGAATACTTTTTCACTGTTTTTATGGCGTTCATCAATTTGAATTTTCCCCATTTCAATTAAAGGGTCAACAATGATGATTGACTCATTTTTCATTTTTTTAAGTAAACTATCAACGACATATCCTTTCCCATATCCAAAAACAATGTGGGTACAGTTCATACTATATTCTTTTTCTGCAATTCGCTCGGATTCTATGATCGGATTATATTTACTATGTACATGATATTCATTTATTTTTAATGTTTCATCGCCTGATTTGGCAACCTCTATGTTTAAAATGTATTCAGTCAAAATCTCCACCTCATATTAAATATCGTCCGTTTCATATATAAATGAAGATAAAAAAACAGAAGAGGAAACCCTCTTCTGTTTTTTCAGGTTAAAATTAACCTAGTAATTGAAGTACACCTTGTGGTTGTTGGTTAGCTTGAGCTAACATAGATTGAGCAGCTTGCATTAAGATGTTGTTCTTAGTGAAGCCCATCATTTCAGCAGCCATATCAGTATCACGGATACGTGATTCAGCAGCAGTTAAGTTTTCAGAAGTTGTACCTAAGTTGTTGATTGTGTGTTCTAAACGGTTTTGAACCGCACCTAAAGATGCACGAGTTTTAGATACTTTGTTAATAGCGCTGTCTACGATTGAAATTGAGTTATCAGCAGCAGTTTGAGTTGTGATATTAATACCTGCAGTACCACCATCAGATACACTTGCTGCAGCAGTTACAGATACACCTAATGCACCTGCAGTCATTGTTCCAATAGATAAGTTAATGCTTTGACCTGAGTTTGCACCGATATGGAATTGTTTACCACCAGCTTGAGTTGCATTACCACCTGAAACTTTAGTTGCAGTACGTGTGAAAGTACCGTCTAATAATTTTTGAGTGTTGAACTCAGTGTTTTTTGCAATACGTGTAATCTCATCAGATAAAGATTGGATTTCTAATTGTAATGCTTCACGGTCAGCAGTTACGTTTGTGTCGTTTGCAGATTGAACTGCTAATTCACGCATACGTTGTAAAATTGAGTGAGTTTCGTTAAGAGCACCCTCAGCAGTTTGGATTAAAGAGATTGAGTCTTGAGCGTTTTTAGACGCCATGTCAAGACCACGGATTTGTCCGCGCATTTTTTCAGAGATAGCAAGACCAGCAGCGTCGTCGCCAGCACGGTTAATTTTGTAACCTGAAGATAATTTCTCAAGGTTTTTAGAAGCTTGAGTGTTGTTGAAAGCTAGGTTACGGTGAGTGTTTAAAGCTGAAATGTTGTGTTGAATTCTCATTTAGAATTCCTCCTTGAATTTTTATTAGATAATCCACATCCGTGTGGAATTGCTTGGCTTTGGAATAGTACCATCGCCTTACATTACTAATATCGTCCCATTTGAAATTAGTTTAATAGATTTTAAAAAAATTTTTTCTATTTTTTTTCAAGCTACATAAAAAAATCCACCCAGCATAACCGAGTGGATGAAATCTACTTTTTTTTCAATTGTTCAAGTATATTTACATTCGTATTTAGTGCTTCTTTATTTTGTTCTTGAATCGCTTGAAAAACTTCAGAACGATGGACTTTTACATTTCTCGGTGCAACGATTCCTAGTTTTACTTGATCACCATCAACAGATAAAATTTTCACTTCGATATGGTCACCAATCATAATCGATTCATTCTTTTTACGGGATAGGACAAGCATTATTTTGCACTTCCTTCCAATGTACTAATTGGAAATCTTAATGGGTAAGCAGCACTATCTTGTAATACAATTTGTTTTCCAAGTTTTTTATTCACATTAATGACAATAGGTGCTAATAGATTTAAAGTTGATTCTATGAAAGTTTCTTTTAACGTCACTATGGAATAGACGATCACATCTTCTTCCTTCTCAATTTTCAAATCTTCTTTATCTTCATCACTTATATCAAATTCATAGTCCTTTTTAAAAGCGAAAGGATAAGCAACGACAAACCCAATTTCTGCTTTTTCCGTTGATTGAAGTACCGCCAACGGAAGGTCACCATCTATAGGAAGAAGGACAAACTTTTTTAAATCAGGGAAACCTGGAAGTCCGTATTCAAACGTAATAATATCTCCATCGTTTATTTCTACTTCTCCTAAAAATTTTGTTTTTATATTCATATTAATTGCTCCTTTTATCCAATGAAATCAATATCTATTGATGGACGTTGTACTACTTCGTGGGTTACTTTTCCTTGTTTATAATCATATATAGGTCGATTAATTTGAACGTCTATTTCAGGTTTCTGCGGTGTATAATTTGTTTCTACCTTACCTGGCGTATAATCTATTTTAACAGAACCGACGGATGGAATGAATTTAATGTTCATTGGTACTCGATGGGGACCATGATTTTGCTTAGCAATATTAGCTATAATCGCTCTCCCCTGTCCCTTTCCACTATTCTCCAAAATTTGTCGCCCTTCTTGTACTGCCTTCGCTATCCCCTTTAATACTGCCTGTCTGCCATCAGCCACATATTTTTGGACCGATTCTTTCGGTGTTAACAGTCCTAAATCTTGCCAAGCTTGCGACTGATCAATTTCAAGCTTTCCTTTTGTTGTTTCAATATTTAATTTTCCATTAGGCTGCTTTATCGTTTGATTGGCCTTTGGTTGTCGAATGATTTGAACAGGATCTTGAATATGCATATTCAGTTTTATCTCAGTTTTCGTTATATGAAGCTTAGGGAAATTCAACTTATTCACCTTCTTTTAATAAAAGCGTTTGAACAAGTATGTCCAAACGCCATGTGAAAATTATAAAAAATTGACTAAAGTTTGTTGAATGATTTTTGCTCCTACAGAAAGGGATGCTTGATGAATCGATTCATAGGTAATCATTTGTGTGATTGCTTCAGCATAATCAACATCTTCGTTTTGCGACATTTGTTTTGTCACATTAATTTCCTGTAAAGAGAGGCGATTCGTCATCATTTCCACTCGGTTTTGTCGAGCTCCAACATCTGCGCGAGCCTCTAACACTTTATTTTGAAGTTCAGATAAAGTATCGTCAGTACCATCTGCTAGACCGCCTAATAGATTTCCAATTTCCTCACCGTCAGATGCATCCAGTGCCGAAGAAATATTCGCCATTAAATCATCTACATTTTTAAATAGTTCTGTACCATTAGACGTATTTACCTGTATTTGAATTCCATCAAATACTTCCATATTTACTTCTCCTGATGTTGCAGAAATAAATTCACCTGTCGAGCTGTCATAGGTTTCTGGATTTAATTCACCATTGACGAACAATGGAGATTGGGTTTTCGTTCCATTAAAAATATATTTATCAGCAATTTTTGTATTGGCGACATCTTGAATTTGACTTCGAATTTGATCGATTTCAAGTTTAATTTTTTGACGATCATCTGCAGTATTCGTATCATTAGCAGCTTGGACAACCAATTCCTTTACTCGGTTTAAAGCGTCCCCTACTTGTCCTAATGCATCATCGGATGAATCTAACCAGGAATTAACTTCGTTCATATTTCGTTCAAATTGGCTAACTTTATTTAAATCTGTTCGATAACTCATACCTTTAATAGCAATGACCGGGTCATCGGAAGGGCGAGTAATTTTAGAGCCTGTATTAATTTGATTTTGTAACTCAGACATTTTCGAATAGCTAGTACTTAAATTTCTTAGCATGTTATTAGATAACATAGATTGGGTTACGCGCATAACAATCTCCTTTCTTTACATCTAAATTGGAATTCTATTTTATAATCCAACACGGCCCATGCCGTTAATAATTTTATCTAGTGTTTCATCAATGACTGTAATCATTCGCGCATTGGCATTATACGCTTGCTGGAATGTAATCATATTCGTCATTTCTTCATCTAATGAGACAGAACTCATGGAAGCACGGTTATTTGCAACAGTTAAACGAATCGTTTCTGAATTATATTGTAGACGGGCTGCTTCTTGTCCATCTACTCCCAATTGTCCGATTAAACTTTCATAGAAGGATTGGAAAGTAGCACCATCTAGATCCGTTGTCGGCGTGTAAGTAACATTTGCATCGTTAGGGTTCGTACGATCTAAATCAATTGTAAATCCATTAGCTCCTACTGCCTTACTTTGTAAGTTCGCTAATTCAGTTGCCCATTTCCCATTTCCTTCTTCACCTGGAGCGGAAGATGCAGCAATTTTTTTAGGATCATTTTTAATTTCAGCGCTTACTTTAATTGTACCTGCCGTTATAGTTCCAGCAGAAGTTGCTGTTGCACCTTCTCCTACGAAGAATAGTCCCCCGTCTGGAGCTGTCGAATCATTTGTAGAATTCAATGTATAACCTGCTTGATGTACTGTATTAAATGCTTCCACAAATACTTGGGCTAATTTATCTAAATTCGCTAACATTTCAGGATAGTACCCTTCAGTTGTCGGACTATCTGTATTTTTGAAACCGTACGAATTAATTAATGATAGCAGTTTACCTTTAGAATTCTCAAAATCTGCTTCTTCAAAACTCCCTTGAGTCGTTGTACTATCGGGTGGATTTCCAATATTAGAAACAACAATTTGGGCAAATGGATTATACCCTTTCGTTGCTGCGTCATCCACATTTCCATCTACTTTATTTCCTGCAGTATCTAATGCCTTCAGTTCTGCATAGTCTTTTCCATCAACTAAAGTCATCGTTGTACCATCAGCAGTTTTATAAGTAATTTTATAACTACCTTCTGCAATTTCTAAAGCGTTCCCACCAGATTTTACTCGTTCAACTGAAACTGGTATGTATTCGTTTAACTCATCAAGCAAAGTATCTCGTGCATCGTATAAATCATTCGGCATATAACCATTTGGCTCTACAGCTTGAATTTGTTTATTAATTTCAGCAATTTGTTTCAAAATTGAATTGATTTGAGTAGTGGATACATCAATTTCATTTCCGATATTTCCTTGAATTTGTTTTAATTGTGTATCAAGGTAGTTAAACGTATCAGCCAAATGTTCTGCCCTTTGAATGGCAACTTTCCGTGCAGCTGAATCTTCCGGGTTAGTACTAACATCTTGTAAGGAACTCCAGAATAAATTGAAGGCTTCGTTTAAACCATATTCCGACGGTTCAGACATAACATCTTCCATTTGTGAAATTGCATTTGCTTTCGATTCCCAATATCCTAATTTATTTGTTTCTTGACGATATTGGCGATCGATAAATTCATCTCGAATACGTTGGACCGATGTCGCTTCCACGCCTGTCCCAATATGTCCTGCTGTCATTGGAGAGTTCAAACCTGCGCCTGGATAACCTAATGTGGAAGCCATATTCACCCGTTGACGCGTGTAGCCTATTGTATTGGCATTGGAAATATTATGACCAGTCGTGTAGAGTGCACTTTGTTGTGTAAAAAGTCCTCTCTTACTTGCTTCTAATCCCATGAATGTGGAGCGCAAAACTAACTCCTCCTTTAAATTGTTTTATGTATATGGAGCACGGCTCTCGATACCGTGCATATTGATTTAATTATGCTTGTGAATCAAATAATGATTTTTTAGACAAAGGATTATTCGTGTTCGATGCCTTTCCCGAATAGTTCATTTGCTCTTGGTTAGGGCGCATCATATCTAAAGTCATATGGACGAATTGTAAAGATTGGAATACGAGTTTTTGATTTAAATCATTTTGCTTTCGTAAATCATCGATAACTGCCATTAACCGCTTCCGTACCGATTTTAATTGCTCTCGCTCTTGTTCTAAATCAGCCGCTTCGATCACATCGAGAACAGTTGGAGTGTCAGCATATACAATTCCTTTTGCGTCCAAGTAATCCATTACTAGTTGCTGACGCTGTTGCTCGAGCTGTTCAATAGCCGCTATATGGGATTGCTCATTTTTTAACATCGTATCTAGTTCGTCCATATCGCCTTTTTTCACAATTTCTGTCTTCTGAATTGCTAGCTCAAACAAACTTTTATGCATTTTTTCAAGTTTTTCTAAAACCGATATGATTGATTGAAGCGACATGGTGAAAAACTCCTTTTCAACTATTTACGATAATAATTCAATAAATCTTCAGCTACTTTATGAGCATCAACTTTATATTCACCCGATTGAATTTCTTCTTTTAGCTTTTGAACTTTTTGAGCACGATCTGTACTATAATTTAAAGAAGTTGACAATGCTTTTGCGGTAGTTGAAATTTCAATTTTATCAGTAACGTTCGTTTTTGCTTCTTTTGGTTTAACATTTACTGGTTGTTTGTTGTAAGGATTAATTCCATTTACACCCAATGATGTAATTTTCACAACTACCCCTCCTCTCATCATTCTTGTATATTTTATATTTCGGTTAAATTAACAAAATGTTAACGTTTCTCATAGAAAAAGCTTATACTTTAACACAACTAAAATCTAGAACGATTAATGTGCCAATTATTTACCTTTATTTACGAAGTATGTTCCCTTTTCATTGTTTGCCACATTTTCTCTAAATTCTTTAGCTGCTTCAAATGTACGTAAATCAGATTTCAGTTCATTTTGACACGACTCGCACAATTTCCCTTTTGTCGTCAGGTGACCACAATTATCACAAGGATAACCTAAATTGGGGAAAAGGGCAGGATGAAGACGATTTTTCCGAACCCATCTATATAATAATTCTTGCTCAACACCTGTTGCTTCCACAATTCGTTCTACTGTTGCTGCACGGTTTTCTCGTTTACGTAAAAAGCGGTAAACGATTTCGTACATCTCCTCTTCTTTTTGTGCACATTTATGACAAACATCTCGAATACCCGTATAGTTGAAAAATTCACCGCAATTAGGACAATTTTTAATTTCAGCCATCATCGTTTCCTCCGTTACTAATAATTTATATACTATTCCATATAAATCATCGTCTATATTTCATTTTTATTAAACTCAATTCGTATTTTTTTATATTTCATCCTCGAATTAATGTAAATGCCGTTACGCAATTTGCCCCGTTGTCTAATAAAACTTTTTTACCATGTTGAATCGTAGTTCCAGTTGTATAAATATCATCAACTAAAATAAAATCCTTCCCTTTAACATCCATACCGTTCTTTAATCGGAAAATAGGGGGTGCTTTCAATCTTTGTTGCCGAGATTTTCCCCCTTGGGTTTCCGTCGTAATTTTTTCAAGATAATGAGTAAAAGGGACATTCGCTTCCTTTAACAATTCATCGACATGGGAAAAGGTTCTTTCCTTTAGTTTCAGGGGATGCATTGGTATAGGAACGATGACGGCTTTTTGTTTTGATAAATACATGTGAATTTGTTCTCTAAAAATTTTAGCTAAAATCACATCATGCAAAAACTTATAACGATGGAGGTAGTCTTTCATTGGATTATTATATCGGAAGAGAGAGATAACTGTTTTATCTTTGTTTTCATAAGGCTCAAACTTTTTTTCACAATCAAAGCAAATTGTTTTCGGAAAATGATTTGTTAATAGTAACTTCCAAGTAACAGGTTCGTTTAGCGGTGTGTTACATAAAAGACAATTTCTCACTTCAAAACGTTTCATTTTGATTCCTCTCCGAACCCTTCTTTATTTAGACGTATAATTTCATTTCGCGCTTCATCCATTTCCGCCGTAATTCCGTGATGAAAAAATACAATATCTCCTTTTGGAAATTGAGCATTCCGTCCAACACGACCACTTATTTGAATGAGAGCGCTGGATGTAAAAATTTTGGACTCAGCACCAACTACGGCAACTTGAATATTTTTAATTGTAATTCCTCTCTCTAAAATAGTAGTTGTTAGCAAACCAGGTACCTCTTCCTGTCGAAGTTGTAACACTTTTGATTTTCTTTCTACATCTTCTGCATGGACACTTTCGATTCGATTATCTAAAAGTTGAAAGAGGGGGGTTGCCTTTTGCATTAATTGAATAGTAGGAAAGAAAATTAAAAAAGGTTCTTTATTTCGTAGCCTTGCTTTCGTCCATTCCTCCAGTTTTGATGGAATTTTCCCCTTTTGCATTTTTTTATCGTAAGACCATAATGACTCAAACCTAGGTACTGGTAACGGGTAGCCATGATATCTTCTTGGAATAAAAGATACTCCCCATTTTTCCCGCTTCGCTTGAGATACAATTTGGGCAGAAGGGGTTGCTGTAACTAACACTATCGGAGCATCTTTCCTTTTCACTTTTATCACCGCTTGTTGAAGAGCACGGTCATACGTATAAGGAAAGGCATCCGCTTCATCCACAATAACGACATCAAACGCATTTTCAAAACGATAAAGTTGATGGGTTGTAGCTATGACAAGTTGGGAAAAACCTTGTTGTATAGGTGCATTTCCGTACAATGCATGTAAGTTTGTTTTCGGAAAAACCTTTTGAAAACGGGGATACAATTCTAAAACGACATCCGTTCGAGGGGTTGCAATACAAACCCGTTTTCCTTGTTTCAGGGCAAATTGAACAGCAGGAAAAAGAATTTCTGTTTTTCCCGCTCCACAAACTGCAAAGATTAAATGATTCCTACCTGTTTTTATACTTTCTTTTAATTGTTGGGATGCTTCCAATTGTAGTTCTGTATACGTCCCTTCCCACTGAAGTTCATGAGATAGACGATGATGTGGTTCTGGTCCATTCCATGTCAGTAAATCCGTGCAACTGCTTACTCTCCCCATATTTATACAGTGCCGGCAGTATACACATACCTTTTCACATCTTGCACAATTATAGTGAACAAATTCATACTGATTTGTATTTTGACATCGATGACAAATATAATATGGTCGTTGGAATAAACCTTTGCGAATAAAAGAAATACCAGGTTTTATATTGAAAAATTCTTGTTCTATATATTTTTCGATTTTGTCTTGTGGAAAAGGGGTATAATTCCTTGTCCATATTCGTCCTATGAAAAAATCTCGGATCTTTGATTCAACTACGATTCCTCTATAAATGAATCTTTTATTTACTTTACACAATTGATATTTCAATAGAATCACTCCTTCGTTTCGTTAAAGGTTATTATGAAAATTATTTTTGTATTGTATTGAAAATATCTTTCGTAAAATTTCAAGTAAATAAAAACAGTCTCTACTATACTGTAGAGACTGTTTTCAACTATTATTTAATTTTTAACTTTATATCTTTTTCACCCATCCAAGTCCGAGGGAACCATCTCCTAGATGAGTTCCTATAACCGGGCCAAAATAGCTTAAACGAAACTCAACATTCGAATATTTTCCAGCTAAATCATTCATCCAATCGCGTCCTTCATTTTCACAATTAGCATGAATAATTGTTGCGATTAGTTTGTCGTTTTCTGCAGCATCTTTAGCGAGTAATTCTTCCACACGTCGCAACGCTTTTTTCTTCGTACGGATTTTTTCAAAAGGAACGATGACTTTATTTTCAAAATGAAGGACAGGTTTTACTTGTAATAGCCCACCTACTAAAGCTGCGGCAGCGGAAAGTCTTCCGCCTCGTTGTAAATGAGAAAGATCATCTACAACAAAATAAGCTCGCATCACAGTTCTCATTTCTTCCAACGTGCTTAAAATTTGATCTGCTGTTGCGCCTTGCTGTGCCATTTCAGCAGCCTTAAGAACAAAATATCCTTGAGGGGAACAGGAAATTTCACTATCAAATGCATGCACTGTTATGCCTTCTACCATCTGACCAGCTTGTACAGCTCCTTGATATGTACCACTTATACCACTAGATAAGTGAATGGAAATTACCTCATCATAATCTTTCGCTAACTCTTCAAACAACTCAACAAATTTCCCAATAGGAGGTTGTGTTGTTTTCGGAAATTCTTTAGCACCGCGTACTTTATCATAAAATTGTGAAGCTGTAATCTCAACTTCTTCTTCATAACTACCATCTTCTAAATTAACGCTAAGAGGAATCATTCGAATGTTGTAGCGTGCTCTTTCTTCAGGCGTTAAATATGCTGTACTATCTGTAACGACTGCAATACTCATGAATATCCCACTCTCCTAATAAAAATTATATTACCTTATTACAAAATAGATGTGAACTCCCTAACCTCAATATAGTTATGGAATACTAGAAAACTGTTTAAAATTTATCCTTATGTTCTAGTAAAAAGAAAGCGTTCCGTATACTTAAACAAGTG
Source organism: Ureibacillus sp. 179-F W5.1 NHS (assembly GCF_045369345.1). Taxonomy (NCBI): domain Bacteria; kingdom Bacillati; phylum Bacillota; class Bacilli; order Caryophanales; family Caryophanaceae; genus Ureibacillus; species Ureibacillus sp. 179-F W5.1 NHS. The sequence continues at coordinate 42,200 of NZ_JBIQFG010000013.1, forward strand.
TACACGAAACGCTATGATATTAAAGATAATTCCTAAAAACTAACTATTCGATTCGTTACCAATATAGTAAACGCTTGTTACTTTCCATGCACCATCTTCTTTTACAAAAACAGTAACTTGACGTCCACTACTTGTAAGTTCCGTATTTGTTTTAATCTCTGTCATTTTAATATCTAGATTAGCATATACTTGTGCTTCTTCTTCACTGTATTTGACAATCGTTATATCTGAAGGTGTTCTTTTAATATTATATTGATTAAAGGCAGTTTTTGCCGCTTCAATATCTTCCTCATATTCAAAACCTTGTGGATTTTTAGAAAGGGTTTTTGTATAACGATTGATATCCTTTTCATTAAAGGCTGCAATATATTCATTAAAAGCCTCAATGATTTGTTTTTCTTCCTTTTCCGGTACATCGGCTGCCTTTTCAATTTTATCGCCAAGTACTTCAAAACCTACCGTATTTTCACTAGCAGATTCAGTAACATTTTCATTATTTACTTCTTCATTATTATTACAGGCGGTAAGCATAAATAATGCTAACACCAAAATAAACCATTTTTTCATAAACTTTAAACCTCCCGCGCGAATATTGTAGCATAGTTGTCAAACTATGGCTAATTTCGTAAAAAAACATCGAATTTGTAACCAAATTTTATCATTTGTTACTGATTACCCGTTAGTATGACGTTTCCAACTACTTTTAGTTTCCGTCAGTTTAACGTTGAGAACCTAACGTCTATCCTTCAAAATCGTATCTATTTTCACTTGTCGTTTTAAAAACTGAAAAAAACTAACAGTCTACTCTTAGTGGGAAATGACATATTTTAAACCTATAACCAAGTCTCTGCTAAAATGAACAAAAAAATTCCAATCAACAATACTGTTGATTGGAACTATTCAATATCAATTGTTACCTTTAAATTATCTTACTTCTACCCAACCATTCTTAATAGCCGTAACTACTGCTTGTGTACGGTCATTAACGTTCATTTTTTGTAAAATACTTGATACATGGTTTTTAACTGTTTTCTCAGAAATAAATAATGTTTCACCAATTGTACGATTGGATTGTCCATCTGTTAACAACTGAAGAACTTCACATTCTCTTTTCGTAAGTAAATGGAAAGGACGGCGAATTTCAGTTTGATGGAAGTTCCCTTTATTTTCATGTTCGCTCAAACGACGGAACTCAGCTACTAAATTTTTCGTTACTTTTGGATGTAAATAAGAACCACCATTCGCAACTACTTTTATCGCTTCAACGATTTCATCTGCATCCATTTCTTTTAACATATACCCGAGGGCTCCAGATTTTAACGCATGTGTTACATAACTTTCATCATCATGAATGGATAGCATAATTACTTTTGCTTCAGGAAATTCTGCAATTAACTCTGCTGTTGCTTCCACACCATTTTTTCCAGGCATATTGATATCCATTAGTACTACATCAGGGAAATGATTACGGTATATATTCACTACATCCGTACCATCATCACCTTCTGCAACTACTTCAAATGAATCTTCGAAATCTAAAATTCGTTTAACTCCTTCTCGGAATAATTGGTGATCATCAATAATTATAATTTTCGTCATAAAATCCTTCCCCCTACAATAAATAACATCTTCGATTATTTCTCATTATTTAATTTATTTCTGGAAATGGTATTTTAAAAAAGATTGTAGTCCCTTTACCGATTCCACTTTGAATTTCCATATTACCTTTTAATAGATCAATTCTTTCTTTCATTCCGATAATACCAAAAGATTGGTCTTTTACACTAGTTTTATCGAAACCTTTTCCATTATCTTTCACTAATATATTAACATATTTTCGAAGCCACTCTATTTTCACCCAAATTTCTGAAGCGTTGCCATGCTTTATTGCATTATTTACGCCTTCTTGTACTAATCGGAAAATAGATACTTCATAATCTGAAGGTAGCCTTTTTTCATTACTATAAGATTGGAAGTGTATCTCAAGACCTTTGTTATAGTCCATAATAGTTGACAAGTACTTTTTCAATGTAGGTACAATGCCTAAATCATCCAATGCCATAGGACGTAAATCGTAAATGATTCGACGTACTTCCGATAGAGCATCTCTTACAGTCATTTTTAACGCTGCTATTTCCTGTATTGCCGCTTCAATGCCCTTTTCTCTATAAGTTCGTTCAATTATATCAGAACGCATTAAAACGTTAGCCATCATTTGAGCTGGCCCATCATGGATTTCCCGTGATAAACGTTTTCTTTCTTTTTCTTGGGCTGCTATAATTTTAATACCAAAATCTTGCTTTATCTTAGCTTGTTCTAGTGCAGCGCTAACATTTTTCAAATCAGATGTTAAATAGTTCAACACTACGTTCACTTGATTTACAATGTGATCAGCACGATCAATTGTCTCGTATAATGTTTTTAATCTTAGTTCCAAATCATCTCTTTTTTCACGTAAACTCTTCTCTTCAGAACGAGTTAAAGATAATCGAATTTGAAGGTCATTTGCAGCTTCATATGCTTCTCTTACCTCTTCTTCGGAATACTGATTAAAAAACTTGCTTACTAATACAAGACGTTGTTTAGCCATTTTGGTTCTTTTTTCTAAATGATCACTTTCTTCTATGATTATTTTAATTTTCTCTTTAATAATCTCTAGTTCTGCCTTCATTTCTTCAAAGCTTCTGCGGCTTTGTTCACTAATAATGAATATATCATTTTTAGAACTCGTGATGGTTTCAATCATTCGATTAAATATAACGTCAAGTGAACCTATGTCAACTTTATCGTTTGAAAACATACCTTTTCCCCAATCTAATTGGTGTTATTATTAAAACAATAAAAGTTTTTTAAATTGAAAACCAGTAGATGTAATTGTTTATAGATATTATAACATTTAAATAATTTTTTTTAAGTAAATATCTTACTATAGTATATTGCATTTTTTGTTAAAAAAAGGAGAAATTATAATGCGAAAAGACTATAAAACCGTAAAAGGATTTGGAGAACGGGAAATTGTTCTCTCAAAATCTCGTTTTATCGCCTATGTAAATAGGGCTGAATCGGAGGAAGAAGCGATAGAATTTATTAATTCCATCAAAAAAAAGCACCCGAATGCAACCCATAACTGCTCTTGCTATATGATTGGCGAGCATGATCAAATTCAAAAAGCAAATGATGATGGGGAACCTAGCGGAACTGCTGGCGTCCCTATGCTTGAGGTTCTAAAAAAACAAGGATTAAAAGATACAGTTGTTGTTGTAACACGTTACTTTGGGGGAATAAAACTCGGTGGTGGAGGATTAATTCGCGCATATGGTAAAGCGACAACTGAAGGAATCGCCGCTGCCCAAGTTGTTGAAAGAAAGTTACATCATGTAATGAAAATTTCCATAGATTATACTTGGTTAGGTAAAGTGGAAAATGAAATTCGAAACTCTCACTATCATTTAAGTGACATTCAATATGCAGACGCTGTTCATTTATTCGTTGATGTATTGCAAAAGGATGAAGAGACATTTACTAATTGGATTATTGAATTAACAAACGGTCAATCTTCTATTCATTGTGTCGATAAAAAATTTGTAGAATTCACCATATAAACCTATTAATTTTTGTTTTACTGATATTCGACATCATAGTATAATTAGTCGTATTGAATTATTTTTAATTTGCAGATTATTAATTTTATATTTTGACTAAGCTGAAAGTTTTACCAACAATACCTGACAATACGGTTCGACATACTAAATATGAATCCAATTATCATCAATATTGTGATTCCTACGGTTAGAGGAGAGTTTAGATGAAAAGATCAAGATCAGAAATATATATCCAGAAGAGGAAACCGAAGAAGAAGTTTTCCCGTTTTTTTAAAGTATTTTTAATACTAACTGCCTCACTACTATTATGTGTGGCCTGCTATGCTGTTTACTTAGTGAAAAAGGCTGAAAACGCAGCTAATCAATCCTACGAAAAAATTAACAATCGGGAATATTCCGAAATGCGTGAAGCAAAAGTTGAACCCCTTGAGGACAATGTTTCCATCTTATTTATTGGTGTCGATGACAGTGAAGCAAGGGAACAAGGATCGGACAATTCTCGATCAGACGCCCTTATTTTAGCTACATTAAATAACGAATCAAAAACTGTTAAAATATTAAGCATCCCTCGAGATTCTTACGTTTATATCCCATATGTAGGTTATAGTGATAAAATTACCCATGCCCATGCATTCGGTGGTACCCTTGCAACTATCGAAACAGTTGAAGAACTATTCGATATTCCGGTTGATTATTACGTAAGAATGAACTTTAATGCTTTCATCGACGTTGTCGATAGTTTAGGAGGAATCGATGTCGACGTTGATATCCCCTATGCCTTTTATGAAAGAGATGAAAATGACAAAAAGACGATTTATTTAGAACCTGGTTACCAACATTTAAATGGTAGTGAAGCACTGGCTTTAGCAAGAACACGTAAACACGACAGTGACATTATGCGTGGTAAACGTCAACAAGATATTATAAAAGCAATCGCAAAAAAAGCAACTTCAGTAACATCCATTACAAAATACGATGATGTCATCGATGCCATAAGTAACAATATGAAAACAGATATGACATTTAGTGAAATGAAAACATTTATAAATTATTTCTCAGAAGGGGTACCAGAAATTGAATCTTTAAATTTAGAGGGCTCCGATGATACATCTTCAGGTACATATTATTACCAACTAGATGAAGAATCAATAAATGAAATTTCACAGATTTTAAAAGGAAGTCTTGGTTTAATTCCAGATACATCTAATCTCTCTGAAAATAGTTCTGAGACTAGCGTTACAGAGACAACTTCTAATTCAAATCCATAAACAAATGATTATAAACTCCCAATATATATATTCGATTGGGAGTTTTTCTCTCCTATCAACTCATTAATAACCTAATATCGATTAAATAATAAAGAAAACAAGCTACTAACATTGAACGCTTTCCGCTCTAAAGTAGTAGCTTGTTTTTTATGTTTTATAACTATAGTAAGAACTTACTTATGTAGCTAATTCTTGTCTGCCAGAGCAAACAATTCAAATCATTAACAACTCAAAATAAAAGCTACCACTTCGAATAGCTTAACGTTCTGAAGTAGTAGCTTATTTTCATATGTTTTGTAATTGTACTCATTTATTAAACAGCTTTGCTAGATTGATTAGTGGGCGATAATTCTTTCCTGCTAGCCCGATTACTTCTACAAACAATTCAATCAGCACTAAAATAACTGCAATAAGGAAAATGGCACCCCATAATTTTGCAACAGAGATCGTTATAGCCGCTAGTCCAAACAGTGTGGCAATTCCATAAATGAGTAAAACCGTTTGACGATGAGAAAAACCTAACCCAATTAAACAATGGTGTAAATGGGATTTATCAGGAGCAGTCCACTTTTGTTTATTGCGAAAACGGCGGACAATTGCAAAGAATGTATCAGAAATTGGTACACCTAGCATAATGACCGGAACAATAAATGAGAACATAGTTACTCCTTTAAATCCGAGTAAAGAAAGTACTGATATCATAAAACCTAAAAATAAGGCTCCGGTGTCACCCATAAAAATTTTAGCTGGATAGAAGTTATGGAATAAAAAGCCGATTGTGCTACAAGCTAAAATAGCTGCTGTGGCAACAACAAACATATCTCCCAAAATAAAAGCCATACATGATAAGGTCACAAGAGCAATTGTAGAAACACCTGCTGCAAGACCATCTAAACCATCAATTAAGTTAATTGCATTTGTAATCCCAACAATCCATATAATGGTGAATGGAATACTAAGTAGTCCAAACTCTAATTTACCACCAAAGGGCAAATTGATAAAATGAATTTGAATATCTCCAACAAATACAATAATAAAAGCAGCGATTAACTGGCCAATTAATTTTGACTTCGCTGAAATTTCAAACACATCATCCAACATACCTGTTAGAACAATAATTGTAGCACCTAAAATAATTGCAATTGGCATTACATATGAATTATCCCCATCCGGTAAGGGTCTTAAAATAGCTAGTCCCACTAAAAATGCAATAAATATTGCTAAACCACCAAGTCGAGGCATTATTCGCGAATGGACTTTTCGATAGTTTGGCGCATCTACTGCACCGATACGAAATGCTAAACGTTTCACAAGTGGAGTAATTAAAATGGCAACGATAAATGCCATGACTAAAGACACGTAAATCATGTCTCTCCTCCTCAAGAGTAATATATATGCAGTCTAAATCTAAATTATTATACCATGAATTAGTACTAATAATAACTACTATTCATTACAAAGAATAAACAAATAAATTAAATTATTTTAACAGGTTCGATCAGTATCCTTTCATATTATTTTCACCACTCTTAAAGATCTTCATACCATTTTACAATGAAGAAACCCATTCATTAATTTTTGTTTCTTTGAACCATATTAAGGAATTTTAATATTAAAAGAAACCTTTGAATTTTTAATTTTAAGTAAAAATAATGTGAATTTTTCCAACAAATCCAACCAAACTAATTATTTGACGTTTTTTAAAACCGAAAGTTACACTGTCGCAAAAAAATTTACAAAACCAATAGTAAGAAGGATTTTCCGTATTCTTACCTTTTCCAACCTATTATTTACAATCCTTTAACAAAATAAATAAAGTATTTAATTTATCGACAAAATGTGATAGAATTCATCATTGTGTATAAGAATATAATAAATTTTTTGAAAGTTTTTGCTTTTCAATTAAGAAAGGAATTTGTAGTACAATGAAGTTTTTAAAAGAAAACCTTGCAGTAGGATTTATGCTCTTCGCATTATTCCTAGGTGCTGGAAATATTATTTTCCCTCCAGAATTGGGACAAAATGCAGGTACAGAATTTTTACCATCCATTATTGGTTTCCTAATTACAGGAGTTGGGTTACCATTAATTGGAATTGTAGCAGTCGCTAAAAACGGCGGTGACTTACAACTCGTTGCAAATCGAGTACATCCGGTCTTTAGCCTTATTTTTACTTCTATTATTTATTTGTCCATTGGTCCGCTGTTCGCGATTCCACGTACTGGAGCCGTTACATATGAAATCGGTATCGCTCCGTTTTTATCGGACTCGGCCCAATCTAGTTGGATTCCATTGTTCATTACATCATTACTTTTCTTTGGAATCGTACTTTATTTATCATTAAACCCAACGAAATTAGTAGATCGTATTGGAAAAATATTAACACCTGCATTATTACTTATTATCGCTTTACTTGCAGTAAAATCATTTATTACACCGATGGGAGAATTCGGTTCACCCCATGGTGTTTATAAAACAAAGGCGTTCTCTGAGAGCTTTATTCAAGGTTATTTAACAATGGATGTTTTAGCTTCCCTTGTGTTTGGTATTGTTATTGTTCAATCGTTACAAGCAAAAGGCATTATGGAGCGTTCTAAACAAGTAACGATTACAATATTCTCTGGTATTGTTGCCGCAATTGGTTTAGCATTCGTCTATATTTCATTGGAATATATCGGTGCGACAAGTATTGATTCAATCGGTTATTTAGGTGATGGTGGAAGCATTATTGCAGAATCTGCGCGAGTTTTATTTGGTAACGCGGGAAATGTCATTTTATCTTTAGTCATTATTTTGGCTTGTATTACAACGGCTGTTGGACTTGTTTCTGCTAATGCTACATTTTTCAATAAACTATTCCCAAAAATACCTTATAAATTATTAGTCATTATTTTTACGTTCTTTAGTCTTTTCATTTCAAACTTCGGGCTAGAAAAATTAATAGCAATTACTTTACCAGTACTAATGTTTATTTACCCAATTGCCATCGTTTTAATGTTCTTAGTCATGTTTGACAAACTATTCAACCGCGCACCGATCGTATATATCCTAGCTTTAATTGCGACGGCATTCGTTAGTATTTATGACGGAATTAAAGCAGCTGGATTTGAAATTTCATGGTATGAACATATTTTAAAGTTATTACCTCTTTACGACCAAAGTATCGGCTGGTTAGTTCCTGCAATTATTGGAATGCTCATTGGATGGTTTATTCAATTATTAAGTAAATAATAAAAACCTCTCCTATTAATTAATATAATGGGAGAGGTTTTTTCATTTTATTACAGTCCATCTATGTTGCATAGGATAGTAATTCATCCTTTACAAAGTAAATCGATAAAAGTTCTTCCGTTAATTGATCCACGGTTTTTTTATTTGTCAGTAATAGCGTAAAGGTTAAACGCTCAATAGAACCTACTAAGCTTTGTGACACAATATGTATATCCATCTGTTCTAACTTACTAAAATACTGTTTTTGTTTCTCTAAAATATATTCAAACTTTTCAACTAATCTTTCTTTCACTAAATACGACCCTTCCGATTGATACAATCCTATTTTCGTCAATAATGGATTTTCAGAAAAATATTGTAAAAGGTTTCCGATTACTTGATGAAAATGGGCTTCATTTTGACCCGGCTGTTCTTCAAAAAGACGAAATAAATCGACTTGGAATTGTTCATTTAAATCAATAAATAAAGAATCTTTACTATCAAAGTATAAATAAAATGTAGGTTGAGTCACATTGGCTGCTTTAACAATGTCACTAATTTTCGTTTGATAATAACCATTTGATGCGAAAAGTTCAATCGCCTTCTCACGTAGTAATTGTTTGCTTCTTTCACCGTTTGAATTCACTTTTCTTCCACGCGCCATTTTACCTAATCCACCTATCCTATTAAAATACTTACAGACAAATAATGATTCCAATCTTTAGCAATATTATATAATAGTTATAGAGGATAATAAAGACTTTAGACTTATATAAAATTACAAAAGTTCTATTTAAATATTTGATTTAATTATCGCTTCTAAAATGTATTAGTCCAATTAACCTAAAATAAACATAAAATAAAACGCCTTTTAAAAGGCGTTTTATTTTATGTTTATTTTATGACGTTTTAAAAACTTTCTTTTTAATAACAGCCAAGAAATCCTTCATTTCTTTTATTCCCAACAAGAAATAAGAGCCTACCGTAATGACAACAAATATGAATACTCCAATGATAAATGTTATCCATTTACTATCGAATGTGAAATACTTGCTTGATAAATAAAGAACAATACCTATCAAAATAAAGGAAGCAATTGATTTTAATAAATTAGAATTTTTATCCGAAATAAGTTTTAAACTATATTTAAAGTTCGCATATATCATTAACATGATTGTATTCGTAACAGAACTTATAAACGTTCCCCATGCTATCGCACTAACTCCAGATCCTTCAGCAAATAAATACATAACCGCAATATTGACTACAAATACATTGATAATACTAAAAATGACTGGAGCCATCGAGTCACCTTTTGCATAATAAAAACGAGTTATATATGTATTAGCCGCTAAAAAGAACATGGATAATACAAAAATTTGTAATACTGGTGTCGTAATAGCTGTACTTTTCTCAGTAAATTTTCCATATTCAAAAATGACTTGAATTAAATTTTCTCCATAGAAGAAAGAATAGATTGAAACAGGTATTAAAAGTAATAATAAATAATGTAACCCTCTACTATATAAACTTTTAATGGATGAATGATCATCTTCGGCTTCTTTTCTACTTAATATCGGATAAATAACTGTCGTTACAGCTGTTATTAAAATTGCTTGTGGAAATTGGGTTAATCGAGAAGCATAGTTCACAACGGAAATAGCATTTTCTCCTAGGCCAAGTAATCCAACGAAAAAACGTTGCAACATAGCATAAATTTGTATCGTTCCCCCGCCTATTGCAATCGGGACAACCATTAACCATAATTCCTTTGTTGTTTGATCCTGCTTAAAGGAAAGACCAACTTGGTAGGTATCCAATTTTCGGTATCCAATAATAAGGAAATAAATCATAACAATTGCACTTGCAAAAGCACTGATACCATAGGCAATAGGTCCAACGAATAATGATAATCCTACTGCTATAAGTAAAAAACTTATATTATAAATTAATATTGAAATACTAGATAAATGAAATTTATTATGAACATTTAATAATCCACTATACCAAGATGCTAAACATAACAGAATGGAAGAGGGCATCATCCAATAAAATAGATGCTTCGATAATTCGAAACCTTCTCGACTTATTTCAAACCCTGAATCACGGTAAAATAAATTAATAATTGGTTCTGTAAAAAATAGAACTATCAGTGTCATGACAGACACTGAAATAAGAACAATAGTAAAAGATTGTTTGACAAATAATGCTTGGTTCGTTGACTTTTTATTATAAAGGGATATAACGGCAGTCGTAAAAGCCCCACCAATTACTAAATATAAAAAATTAGGGAAATTATAAGCGGTAAAAATACTATCAGAGGCATAGGATACCCCATATTGATAACCAATTACCATTTCCCTCAGGAAGCCGAATAGTCGAGCAGCAATATTAATAATTGCAACGGCTCCAACAATTTTTAAAAATTTATTCATGAGTTGGAACCACCTTTAACCGTTGATTCGTAGAGATTAATCACTGTTTTTGTAATTTCTTTCACATCGTGAAGATGCAATATTTCCTTCGCTGCTTCTTCATTGTAATATTGTTCTTTTGGCGTATGTAAAGCCCGAATCATTTCATCCGTTAATGCCCCAGGATTTTTAGCTTCAACTAGATGGCCTGTCCCATTCTCTAATAAAGAAACGAGACCGCCAACACTGGAAGCAATAACAGGTGTACCAGATGCGATAGCTTCCAATGCTACTAATCCGAACCCTTCTATATGGGAAGGTAATACAAATACATTACTTGCTTGGAACCATTTCACTAATTCCTTTTGTTCTAACGGGTCAACTAATACAACGGTGTCATCAATATAAGGTTGAATTTGATGAATGAAGTTGCCATCCCTTCTTGAACCAATGAGTACTAATTTAACTGATTTTCCGGTTCTTTTCTTTACTTGTTGAAATGCTTGCAACAATTCTTCTATACCCTTTTGTTTAATGACATTTCCTACAAATAAATAAATAAAATCGTGTTGATCCAGTCCTAGTTGTCCTCTTACTAATGAAAGATTAGCAGGCTGGAACACTTCCCGGTCAACTCCCATACTACAAACAGTAATTTTATCGCGTGGAATTTTATATTCTTCTTCTATTTGCTTTGCCAAAACGGGACCGACTGCAATAATAGCGCTACTTTCTTTTAATATGCTTTCAGTCCATTGACGTATTTTTGCATTTTTCTTTGCCATTCGTTCAATATCCCCACCGTGGGCTGTAACAATATAAGGAATATGAAATATTTTTTTTAAAAGTAAAGAAAACATTCCTGATGGAAAAACATAATGGGCATGGGTAAGGGATATTTGTTTCCGATATTTTATCGCTTTCTTAATAATATTTACTCCCCATTTACAGTACTTTACAATCGTTTTCTTTCTTCCTGTTTCAGGATCTTGGTTAACCGCTACGATTACATCTAAATCTTCATTTCGAAGGGCTTCTACCTGGTTTTTTACAAATATCCCAAAAGATAAATGTTTACTAGAAGGATACATGTTACTAATTACGAATATTTTTTTCATCAGTCCTTCACGCCTTTTCATCAATTCTTTACATACTTTTACACAATTATTGAAAACAACTTAATATTTTCCTTATAAAATAAACATGTCTCTGTTTTCTTTATGCTTTATTAATACATAATAAAAATCTTTGGGACAACTTTAAAATTTTTTCATTAAATTTCAAAAAACTGTAATATCAGTTTACTAGCCTTATTTTTTTCTGTCCAACGTGTGCTAAGGCATTACTTTTCCTAAATATGTATAATGTTTAGAGAATGTAATAATTACCCACAATATGATTAAGATTAAGAAAGGAATTTTCAAATGCAACTTACCAAGCAAAACTTATTTTCAAAAGATTTCCTTCAAATTTTCATTTTATTAATTTTTACATTTGCTGTACTTGCACTCCCATCTAAAGTAACGATTATATTAACAACTTTAGTTTTTATCATTTTCGCTTTTATAAAACCTTTTGAAAGTATTTTATATTTAGTTATTTATGTAGCGATTCGTCCATTTTTAATTGAAGTCAATTCCGGTATGAAATATATCGGTGACATCATTACGTTTATTTTATTAGTAAAATGCCTTATTTCAAGTAAATTTGATATGAAGAATTTATTAAAATTTAAATTATTTGAATCGGCATTCTTTATCTTTTTACTATTCGGTGCGTTAAACGGCTATTTAAATGGGGTTAGTGTTGGAGCAATTTTATTCCAAGTCCGTACATTTATCATTATGTACTTTATTTATTTCTTCCTCTCTAGAAGTCAATTACCAATCAACTTTATATCAAAGTTAGCCTGGACAGGTGTAGGTTTAGGTTGGTTATTAGCATTGCATGGTATCATTGAAAAAATTTCTATACGCCAATGGTTGCTACCTTACAACTGGAAACATATGGCGCTATCTCCGGAGAATATATCTAGAATTTATGGATTAGTAGGAAATCCAAATTCATTAGCACTTGTTTTAATGTTTTGTATTATTTCCGTTTTTGTATTAAAGCATTTGTTTAAAAACAATGAATATAAAATTTTCTTAAATATAAGTCTCGTGCTCTTTATGGGTATCTTTATTTTAACGTTCTCTAGAGGAACATTGATATCTGCCGTTGTATTAGGAGTCACTTACATTTTATTATCTAGACAGTTCTATTTAATTAAACAAATTGCAATTAGTTTAATAGCATCTGTTCTCCTCGTTTACTTCCCTATCATTGGAGGGGTGAATTTAGCTCAATCAATGGGTGTAGAAGCGCCGGAAGGAATTGCTGGTGGTATCGGGGAACGTTTTAATCAAACAATCGATGAAAAAAATATTGAGCTTATGGTTTCCAATGGGCGAGTTTTTTATATAACAAAAGGGTTCGAAATTTTTAGTGATCAACCAATCACAGGGACAGGATTCGGTACTTTTGGAGGTGCCGCTACCCTTTCCTACGGATCACCTATTTACGAGGACTATGGAATCGATTTATCGATTTATTATAATAATAAAATCTATTCCGATAACCAATATATTCAAATTATCGCTGAAACCGGATCAATTGGTGTCATTTTATTTGCGATTTTCTTAATTTCCATGGTAATACTGTTTTGGAAAAGAAAGAATACAAGTTTCGGGCAATTTATGATCGCATTATGGTTATCTACAGGATGTTCAGGAGCTTATTATAATATTTGGGAATTAAAAATTTACACTTTAATCTTCTTCATTATTTTAGGAATATTTGCTGTACAAAATAAACTATATAAACAATACTCATTGAATTAAACAGCTTTGGGATCATTTCCCAATTAAACGTAAAAAGACACTTATGAAGAAAAGGAACAGTTTAACTGTTTCTACTTCTTTCAATAAGTGTCTTTTTCGTCTTTTTGCCATTTAGGCGTGAAACAATCACAAAGTGTGACAAAGTATAAGTATATATTACAGTTAAATGATACATACTGCAATATTTACGAATTTCCTCTATTAATCTCCTGATCTTTTCCCTAATACTGTTCCATATGAAATTTTTAAAATCCCATTGTTGTTATATAACATATTATGATATTATCTTATTATGAAAATTGAGAATATTTAAAAAGGGATGGGGGTACTATAAATGGTTACATTTTTAGTATGTATCGCGATTTTAATCGTTGGCTATTTTACATATGGCAAATACGTTGAAAAAGTATTTGGTTCTAAATCAGAAAGACCTACTCCCGCATACGTGAATGCGGATGGTGTTGATTATGTTCCAATGTCAACTTCAAAAAATTCATTAATCCAGCTACTAAATATTGCGGGGACAGGCCCAGTGTTTGGACCTATTGCAGGGGCACTTTATGGTCCAGTCGCATTCATTTGGATTGTCGTAGGCTGTATATTTGCCGGCGCTGTACATGACTACTTAACAGGCATGATTTCAATCCGTAATAAAGGGGCACACGTACCAGAATTAGTATCGAAGTTTTTAGGGAAATTTATGAAGCACGTTGTAAACGTTTTCGCATTGTTACTTTTATTGTTAGTTGGTACTGTTTTCGTTACATCACCAGCAATGTTAATTAATAATTTACTAGATGGAAAGGTAGCCCTTGCAGTTATTGTAGGCGTTATTTTCTTCTACTACATTTTAGCAACGTTATTACCGGTGGATAAAATAATTGGTCGTCTTTATCCATATTTCGGTGCGCTATTAGTTCTTTCAGCACTAGGTGTAGGAATTGGATTAATCGTAACAGGTGCACCGATTCCAGAGTTAAGTTTTCAAAATATGCATCCTAATGACTTACCTATTTTCCCACTATTATTCTTTACAATTACTTGTGGGGCTTTATCTGGATTCCATGCTACTCAAACACCTATTATTTCTCGTACAACACAAAATGAAAAACAAGGTCGTAAAATTTTCTATGGCATGATGATAGCAGAAGGAATTATCGCTATGATTTGGGCCGCAGCAGCTATGAGTTTATTTGATGGCTATGGTGGTTTAAACGAAATGTTAGCTGCTGGAGGACCTGCAGCAGTAGTAAGTGAAGTTTCACTATTAATGATGGGTTCCATTGGCGGTACATTAGCTATTTTAGGAGTTGTTATTTTACCGATTACATCTGGGGATACAGCGTTCCGCGCAGCACGTATGATCATTGCAGATTATTTTAAATTTGGTCAATCAAAATTATTAAGCAGGCTATGGATTGCCATTCCTTTATTCGTCATTTCTTACGCATTAACGAAAATTGACTTTAATATTTTATGGCAATACTTCTCCTGGGCAAACCAAGTAACAGCCGTTATCGCCCTTTGGGTAGGAGCAATGTATTTATTCTTGGCGAAAAAAAATCATTGGATCGCTACAGTGCCAGCTTCCTTCATGACAGTAATGGTCATTGTCTATATTTTATATGAACCTACAATGGGATTCGGTATACCATTAAACGCTTCCTATATTGGAGGAATTGTGGCAACGATGGCCATTGTAGCTATTTTCTTCAATGCAGCCCATAAAAAACGTGGAACGTCCTTCCTATTGGACGAAGACGTCTCGCGATTTAATGTAAATGAAATGAAATAAAATAATAACACCTTCACCATGTATGAATAAAATACATCTTGGTGAAGGTGTTTTCATTTACTTTGATTAAATCATTCATAAGAATATGTCCCACATTTACAATAAATTTCTCCAACGAAATCAACTAAATAGTATCCTTTATACTTTATGTTGTTTTCGAACAGAATGTCTCACTACTTCAACTAAAAAGCGTGGTAAAGCTAGTTGTCGTTTAAATCGCTTCGGTTCTTTTAACAGCCGATATAACCATTCTAAACCTAGCTGTTGGAAAATGACCGGAGCTCTTTTTACTGTACCAGCCAATACATCAAAGGATCCCCCAACTCCCTGGAAAATCGTTGGATAAAGCTGATTACGATATTGGTTAATCCAATTTTCTTGTTTCGGGCTACCCATTGCAACAAATAATATGTCCGGTTTTGCTTTATTTATATTCGAAATGACTTTTTCCATATTATTTTCATAGCCATCCTGCGTTCCAACAACTTTAATAGTAGGGTATAACTCTTTTAATTTTTTTGCTGCCTGATCTGCTACGCCACATTTACCACCGTATAAAAAAATGGATTTGTCTTGTTTGGAAGCCTCTTCACATATACGCATCATCATTTCAACACCGGTTACACGTTCATGAATGTTTCCTTTTTGGATTTTCGATGCAATAATTACACCTATTCCATCAGGAATTTGAATTTCAGCATCATTAAGTAATTTTTTTAATGATTCATTGTCTTTTGCATTCATAATTTTTTCAGGGTTGATTGCAACAATTAATGTTTTTTCTTTCCTCTCGATTCGGCTGAAAATTTCTTTAATAAGTCTATCGTACTTTTCAGTATTAACTTGAATTCCAAGTACTTTTTCCTTCATATTTGCACAACCGTCCTTTTAGACAAAGGAGGCAGCTAAACGAAATTACTGCCCCAATGTGATGGTTTGGTAGTTTTTCATCTATTCTTCGCATCGCCTAATAAATAATATTGAAAACCTGCATTTTGCCAAACTTTCCGATTCAAACAATTTTTCGTATCAAATACAATTTTATGGTTTGTCGTAATGGTATGTGGATCAAAAGTTTTAAATTCATTATGATCTGTTAAAACTAAAAGAATATCCGCATCCCTTGTAGCTTCCTCTAAATGTTGGGTTTGTGTCACATGATTATTTTCTTTAATATGCGGATCAAAGGATACAACTTCCAATCCGAGTTGTTGTAAATAATCGATAACAGCAATCGAAGGGCTTTCACGTATATCATTTACGTTTCCTTTAAATGCTAAACCTAAAACCGCTACCTTTCCGCCTACAATGTTATTTTCATCTAAGATAGACAATGTTTTTTGCGCAGTATAGGCTGGCATACTATCATTTATATGTCGTGAATGATGAATAATCTGTGCATTATCCCCACCTATTTCCACAAGAAACCATGGATCTACGGCAATACAATGACCACCTACGCCTGGTCCAGGGAAGTGAATATTGACCCTTGGATGTAAGTTGGCAAACTGAATCGCTTCCCAAATATTGACCCCAATATTATCTGCAATTTTAGAAAGTTCGTTAGCAAAGGCAATATTCATGTCGCGATAAGTGTTTTCCATCACCTTCACAAGTTCTGCCGTAGTGGCGTCAGTTAAATGAATTTCCCCTTGGACAAAGCATTCATATAATTCCTTTGTTAACTGGGCAGATTTTTCATTAATCCCACCAACAATACGATCATTATTTACTAATTCCTCAAAAATTTTCCCAGGTATAACTCTTTCAGGTGAATGGGCCACATAAATGTCCGTACCGATTTCGAATCCTGTTTTCATCAATTCAGGAATCATAATATTTTCAACAGTTTTCGGTGGAACTGTCGATTCTAAAATAACTAAATTTCCCTTCTTAACATAAGGAACAATCGATTTAGTTGCTTCTTTTACATAATCGAGATTTGCTGTTTTATTTGGATTAATTGGTGTCGGAACAGAAATGATAAATGCATCTGCTTCTTGTGGCGTAGTAGATGCAGTAAACATTCCTTCATCTATTGCTCGGTCCAGCATTTCTTGAAGACCTTGTTCTTCAATGTGTAATTTTTTTTCATTAATATTGCGAACAACTGATGGGTTTATATCTACACCATGTACTTTCATACCATAGTTTGAAAACATTACTGCTGACGTTAATCCAATATACCCTAACCCAACGACACAAACTGTTTTTGTCATCATATCCCACTTTCCTTCCATATAGAGAATAGTGCCGATTTATCTCTAAATCACACTAAAAATAAAGATGAAGTTGGAATTATCCATTCCTTTGTCAAAAACTTGCATAATAGTATACAAATCAACTTTAATTTTTAGAAGACCAGGAAGGAAAAAGTGGTTTGAACTTTAAATCGTCCACTTTATTTATGCATCCTCTTCCTAGTTCTATCTTTATTATTTCAAAAATTTAAACCAACTTATTCAACCCCATTCTATCTTCTCTCTTTTCCTTTTGTATTAATCTTTTTACAGTAGGCTTGATTAACTTTATTTTCTCATTTCAACATAACAATCTCTACATTCTTAGAATTTCTTAATATAGTTTTTACAGTTTTAACATTTTCAATAATTGGAAATACTAGGGTAGAGGAGGGAGTTATAATGAAAGGATTAAAACAATTATCAATATCGAAGGAAGATTGGTTATATGGAATAGTCGGTTCAGGGATTGTATTAGCCATTATTCAATTATTTATATTGGTTTCATAATGTCCATGAATCCATTGATAAAAGAAAGCACCTTTGATTTTAATCAAGGGTGCTTGTTTTGTGTTGTACAGATGTACGTTTATTATGAGTATGAGTGTATAAAACAGTGATTATATTTACTACTTCGTTCCATTCCATTTCATTTTTTCATCTAATAATTCATAAAAACGTTTTTCATCACGTGCTTCTAATGCGTGATCAATTAATCGATTTAAATTTTGTTCTTCTAAAAGACGAATCATTTTTTGAACTTCCGACTCCTCTTTATCACTTGGAGGTATATTTAAAGTGTCTTCATTATTTGATGCCTTTTCCAAAATAGGACTTAAATGTTCGTGTACATTGGATATAAGAAGTAGCTGGTATAATGGTAAACGAATAAAACGATTTCCTCTTTGGAAAACGAAAATTTCCGAAAGGTTTTCTATTTGTTTCGTCTCTAAATCAATAATCATTTCCTTACCTTCAACAGGAACAAAATGATACAGCTCGTCATCCTTTACAATTGAGAAATATTGATAAGCAAACACTAAACGTAATGTCTTTCCACTGACTTTTGTATAAAAAGGCTTCATAAACTGCACTTGAATCATTCTATCCCCTCCCAATTAAAAATTTCCTTTACTCTCATTACCGGTGAAACAATATAAAAGAAGCTGAAAGCGATTGCATACTATATTGGAATAGAGAAGCCATACCCACTTAAAAGAATTACAAAGGAAGCTGTTTTTTCTGTTATTCTAATATACGAATTCATTCCCTTATTAATGCTATAGTTCCCATACTTTTCTTGTTTCAAACTTGCTTTTATTTACTAAATTTATCGATTTTTGTCGCCTCGTTATTGACAGATTATAAATGAGCCATTCTTAACGCTTCAGAAAAAAATTTATTTTATCCATCATTTAAAAATTTTATTGAGGAAATTTTATATATTTATCCTTTTACTTATCATTCCTATCTTTTCAAGTTATAATGAAGGGAAAGACTTTTTTAGCGGATATGTATTCACTTCCGCATAAGAAAAGACATCGATTTGTTTTCAAAATGGAAAATAAATTGTGTATTTCTAAGGGGCGATGATATGGTGTTATCGGTTTCAACACTGGCACGTGAACAAAAAAAATTTATTATAGATCAATTAGAACATATTGAACATTCTTTACATCCATCCGTAACGGAAGATGAAGAGCTAATACGTCGAGCATTATTTGCGGTTCGAAATAAATCCGTTACCTTTGAACGGTACGTACCAACTACTTCAACTTTATTTACAACTGTACAAGATGTCAGACCAACCCATGTTACCGTTCATTTCCAGGAGGGAAATATTCAATGTAACTGTCCTCAGGAAGATTGGTGCCGGCATAAAATAAGTGTTCTTTTATCTCTTTACCAATACATTGATTCCGTACAAGATTGGACTTCAAAATGGCGTTCCAAAAAAAGCGTGAATTTACATTTGTTAGCTTCCGAACGTACACCTGAAAGTTGGCTAGCGATGGTAAATGAAGTGATGTCCCATCAATTACAAGAGGGTCGTCAAATCGAAAAATATCTCATCTCGAACATTGCTGAAAATGCCCATTCAAAACTGAAGAAACATACGCCATTTGAACGAGAATGGCAACCTATTTACAACCTTTTTATTGAAATCGCTATTTTAAACAAACTATGGCAACATATTTTAGAATCCCAATCAAATATCAATAGTGATTATTTTGAATATTTCTTTGATAGAAGATTTGAAGTGATTCAAAATACGATTCATGAAATTTCAGGGAAATCTCGGCTTTTTGCTACGGATCCGTTTTTTGATGCCCTCCAAGTATTAGTTCGGGAATTACTCCTTGAGCGAAAGCATCACATTGGTAGAAGATTAAATATTTATTTATTGTTTTGGGATACCATTTTTATAGAAAAAAGAAGGGCTGAAGAAGAATTAAGCATCCTTCACCAATATGCTGAAGATGCTAAAAAAAATACAAATACGAAATTAAGTGATGACGTTCCCCTTCCAACAGTTTTAAATGTTTTCCACATAATATTAAAAGATTATGATTCATTAAAAAATAATTTAACAACCATTCAACCGAAAGAAATGAACATTTATTTTGGTCTAGCGAAATTTTCTTATTCAAGAAACGAAGAAAGAGCATATGAACTAATATTAAAAGCAATGCTCCCCCATTTAAATGAATATATAAATAATTACCTATTACCTTCCCAACGCCAAGTATATGTAAGAAGAGTCCATTCATTATTTGAACATATAAACTTAACGGAACAGGAAGAACTAATGTTATTTTCAGCCTTTGGAGTATATGGGGTACAACCATATTCCCAATATTTATTAAAGGTAAAAAGGTACGAGGAGTGGGCGGCACTTCATCAGTTGTATCCTTCTTCTATTTCCTATTTGGAAACTTGTGGATTAAAGGAAGTTTTAGAAGTTGCTCCTGAGGTAACATTGCCTTTGTATCATTACTATGCGCTAGAAGAAGTAAATCAAAAATCAAGAATGAATTATAAACAAGCTGTTCGTATTTGGAAAATGATGAAATCAGCAGCAAAAAAATGTGGTAAAACTTACTTTTGGACAGACTATATTCAATCTATACGTGAACAATATAAACGTTTACGAGCATTGCAAGAAGAATTAGAGAAAGGAAATTTACTGGCATGACGGAAATTCAACTAACACCTTTTACGAAAACAATTCGTGTCACTTTTGAAGAACTGCAACCAGGTTTCTTTTCTGTCATTGCGTTCCATGAAGATGGTTCACCTATACCGCCGTCCAACTGGTCTCACCAATTGTTTTATCGTTATGAGCCAAATTGTTTTGGTTTAAATGCAAATTTCGGTGAACATGGAATTCATGTATCTTTAGTAGAACTAGTTGAGTTAATCTCACCATCTTATAAACATCCTTTTATTCAATTAATGGGAACAAATGATAAAACTAAAAAACTACTCGCTTCCATAAATGCTGTTCAATTACTGTGGAACAATAGTGCTTTATGGGATTACGTAATTTTAACTGAAGATGATTCCAATAACATTACATTCTCCTTTCAATTGCCACAAAATTTTATGGAAGATGATTTTGTAAAAAATGCTTATGGTGAAATAGAGATTCAATTAGCTGAATGTGAATCCATTTTAACGACTGCTGTTCAACAAAAATTAGCCTATGCAGGGTTACTTGCTAATGATATCCCCACTTTATTACCATTTTTCAGTAAAGGTGGTTGGCCATTAAACAAAGATCGATCCATAGGTGATGTTAAGGTAGCTTTACGATTACGGGAACCAGAAGAAAGTTCCTCACAATGGCTACTTGAAACTGTATTAAGTTCGAAAAAAACGTTAAAGGTATGGGCACCTGCTGTTCGTAAACGCCATTTACCAATTGAAAGAGCCCTACCTGATAAGTGGTTGCCTTATGCCCAAGAAATTAAAAACATGCAAAATCAAATGTTAGAGCTAATGGATTTAAGTAGTTATAACGTAGACTCCGAATCTTTTATACATATTATGTTAGAAGATAAGGATGTACGTAATTTACTACGGGGAGATTTTGCTAAGTTAGGTGCCCTTGGATTTGAAATCATCTTACCGACTTGGTTAAAGGAATTAAAGCAAACGAAAATGCGCGTTCGTGTAAGTGCAAGTAATCAATCACAAAAGTCCGTAGCAGGATTAGATGATATATTATCCTTCAACTGGCAGCTTTCCTTAAATGGAGAACAAATATCAGATGAAGAGTTTCGAAAAATTGTGGATGAAAGACGGGAATTTGTACGTATCGGTAATGAATGGTTCCGTTTAGATGCCAATTGGATGCAGGAAATTCGAGAATTGATGGACAAGGCTGAAGACGAAAATTGGACAGTACGTGAATTGTTATTCCGTGAATTACCAGATGAATTTACAGCACTAGAAGGAGAAGAAGAGGATATAGAAAGAGATGACCCTTTATTTGCCTTTGAAATGCAACGTTCATTAAAGGAATATGTGGATCAACTTCAACATAAAAAAGGGTTACCATCCATTTCGCCACCGAAAGGTTTACATGCAGAATTGCGTCCTTATCAACAGGAAGGATTTGAATGGCTATCCTTTATGCGAAATCAGAATTTTGGTGCTGTATTAGCTGACGATATGGGTCTTGGTAAAACTGTACAGCTCATTAGTTATCTTTTATATACGTATGAAACTTTGGAGGAACAACTACCAACTATTATTATTTGC
The DNA here is from genome assembly GCF_045369345.1 of Ureibacillus sp. 179-F W5.1 NHS. NCBI lineage: Bacteria > Bacillati > Bacillota > Bacilli > Caryophanales > Caryophanaceae > Ureibacillus > Ureibacillus sp. 179-F W5.1 NHS. The sequence goes on from NZ_JBIQFG010000013.1 coordinate 64,377, forward strand.
CCAACTTCCGTTTTAGGGAACTGGCAAAAGGAATTAGTTCGCTTTGCTCCTTCATTAAAAGTCCATACCCATTATAGTTCATCACGAATAAAAAAAGATTCCTTCCATCAAATGATCATAAAAGAAAAACCAAATGTTATCCTTTCAACTTACGGTACTATTTCACAAGATATCGAGTTTCTACAAGAAATCCATTGGGCAACCGTTACATTAGATGAAGCCCAAAACATAAAAAATATGCAAACATTACAATCTCGTGCGATTCGTAAATTAAAAGGAAAACATCATATCGCTTTAACAGGAACGCCGATTGAAAACCGTCTTTCCGAATTATGGGCGATATTCGATTTCATTCATAAAGGATATTTAGGCAGTTTCGGTAAGTTCCAAGAGCAATTCATTGTTCCCATTGAACGAGAAGAATCAGAGCGCCATAAACAAATTTTACGGACTAAAATCCGTCCTTTCTTATTAAGACGAACTAAAAATGATCCGGATTTAATGTTGAATTTACCTGATAAACAAGAATCGAAGGAATTTTGTGCTTTAACGAGCGAGCAAGCCGCGCTATATGAAGGTTATATTGAAGACACGATGGCTCAACTGAATACAATGTCCCCTTTTGAAAAGAAAGGTCGGATTTTACAAATGTTGAGCAAATTAAAGCAATTATGTAATCATCCAGCTCTCTATTTAAAAGAGCCTTTTGACGAAGCAAAGGTAATGTTAAACCGTTCCGTTAAACTAAAAAGAATCGTTCAATTAGCTGCTGAAATCGTAGATAATGGCGAGCAATGCTTAATTTTCACCCAATATATCGGAATGGGCCATTTACTTCAACATTGTTTTTCTGAGCTATACGATATCGATGTGCCCTTCTTAACGGGAAGCATGCCTAAACAACAAAGGGATCAATTAGTGGAAGGATTCCAAGCAGGAGAGTTTCCTATCTTCTTATTATCGTTAAAAGCAGGGGGAACTGGATTAAACTTAACAGCTGCTAACCATGTATTACACGCAGATCGTTGGTGGAATCCCGCTGTAGAAAATCAGGCTACAGACCGGGCTTACCGAATTGGACAAACTCAATTTGTTCAAGTTCATAAATTTATTACAATTGGTACGATTGAAGAAAAAATCGATAAAATGATAGAGATAAAGTCTGCCTTATCTGAAGAATTAATTCAATCAAGCAATTGGTTATCCGAATTACAAGAGGATGAATTGATGGATTTACTTATGTTAGATACAAAAGAAAGCACCATTATTTAAGTAAGTGGAACTATTGAAAATGCATTTGAATAAAACAATTGGAAGAGTCGAGGATAAATTATCCTCGACTCTTTTTACAGTCTCTCGTTATCCTTTTCACTTTTCCAAATCCATATTTAATTGTTCATTTCTCTACGTGTTCCCTATTAAAAAGGATTACTATGTAGAGCTTAGAAGGAATGGGATCACTACTGTGCGGTCAAGCAGTAGTGTTTTCATTATCACCTCCCCTATCCATTTGTTCGATACAAAATTGCTTTTAGGAAGAATTTTTTCACAAAGATACTAACACTGTTCTTGGTACTAATTTCTATGTTTCGTTGAATAATAACTATAAGAGGGTCCGTATATAGAGTTCAACAATCAATTTCAAAAGATTTTTAGAGAGATTTCATCATTTTCTTCATTCATACCTTCAACAACAAATTGACTCCACAAGACTTCAAATACTTGGTTCTTAAATACTCCCCATTATTTAAGGTACAGAAGCAAGTTCGCCATTTTCCGGAAGTATAAATTCATTTTCCATTTCAAAACGCTGCTCCATTTCTCGATGGACAACATCATTTTGAGGCGATTTTAAAATAATGAATCGTACATCATCGACAACAACTTCTACGGTGTATACTTTCAAATTATCTCGATTCATATAGGATCTAGATTGTAATCGGCCGTTAATACCAACTAATGATCCTTTGCCACAATATTTTACGATTCGTTCTGCAAGCCTTCCCCATGCTACGCAAGGAACAAAATCAGCATCTACACTGCCTTGATTATTTCGAAAGTTTCGATTAATGGCTATAGAAAAACTTGTTTGGACTCGATTTTCCGAGATTTGTCTAAGTTCCGGATCTCGGGTCAATCGGCCGACTAGTCCGACTTGATTCATAATCTTCACCTCCTTTCGACCACGCTTTTATAATAACTAGAGCACTTAATTTTGGCAAAATCTGAAAATTGGGATTTGGCCAATTTTTAAAGTTGAAAAATACATTTTCAACGAAGCAAAAAATTATTAAATTTCTTTTTAGACTAGACGACTGTAAGATTGGCCAGCTTAAAATTGAAAGGGGCAAATAATAAATTTCGCATTTTTTCTATGTTATACTAAAATTAACTAAATTGTAGTTGGGGGAAAGTGAATGAAGACTTTTAAAATGCTTTCGTTTGATTTGGTAAATGAAGATGGAGGACTAAATATTCCCTTAATTGATGGCATCGTCATCAATCAAGAAAATAGTAGAAATTCGTGGATATTAGAGCTCTTTATATCGAAAGAGCATCAAACGATTTTTGAGACATATAAGGAGTCAGGGGATTTAATCGAAGTACATGTAATTATTTCATTTCCAGATAATGAACCCGCCCCATTTAAAGTAGTCGTTAGCGATATTCGAGAAATTGGAAATCGAATTTCAGTGTTACTGAAAGGTACTATCAAAACAAAACGTAATAAATATGCAGAACAGTTATTAAAAAATTTATTAAATGAAAATTTAACAAATGAGGAATTGCTTACACAGTTTAAAAAGGGTATGCGTGAAAGACCTCGCTTAAAGGAATTGTAAATACAAAAAAATCGCCTCTTAGAGACGATTCTTTTGTATTGTATCCTGTTAGTGCAATCATTATTTCATTACATTATTCATCTTGATTATCACGGTCATTGAGATCTTTTTCATCTTCAATGATATCTTCTTGGTTACCTTCTAAAATGCGTTCGTCGTTATTATTGACTCCACCGGAAACACCATTTTGTCCAGCACCGTTGCTATTTTGTACACCGTCTTGGTCCTCAGTATTGTCAGTGCCGTTTTCAGCATTAAAATCTTCACCTTCAGGACCACGGTTGGCATCATTATATGAATCTTCACCTACTGCATCATTTGTACCGTTATTTACATCATTTCCGTTATCGTAGGAGTCGTTTTCAAGGACGTCATTTGCACCTTCTTGGACTTCATCGACACCTTCATTTACACCTTCTTGGACTTCATTAACACCTTCATTGATGTCTTCTCCTACTTCATCAGCAGCATCTTCACCGTTATTATTACATCCGACTAATAATGCTGTCCCTAAAATAAATGCAAAAACCGGTTTTTTCCACATAAAAATTCCCTCCTTTCAACTTTTACACTCCATCACATAAGGAATGTGATTAGTCATAGAGTACCCGAGAAAGGAAGGAACTATCCGAAAAAAAGATGTAACTATTTTTGCTATTCTTTTTAAACTTTACATTGTTATTTTATGTAAATAAAAATCGTTTATTTTGGTTGAACTGGACCAATAGCAAATAAAATATCTGTTTCACAAACAAGCTCGCCTTCTACCGTTGCAATAGCATGTCCTTTCCCCATTGCACCGCGTAGTTTCACAAATTCAACCTCTAGCTTTAATTGGTCGCCAGGTACTACTTGACGTTTAAAACGGCAGTTATCAATTCCCGTTAAAAAAGCAAGACGGCCTTTATATTCTTCAGATTTTAATAATGCCACGCCGCCAACTTGAGCCAATGCCTCAACGATTAATACTCCCGGCATAATTGGATATCCTGGAAAATGGCCATTAAAAAATTCTTCGTTAATCGATACATTTTTTAATCCAACTGCTCGTTTTCCTTCTTCAACTTCAATAATACGATCCACTAATAAAAATGGATAACGGTGTGGTAAAATGGCTTGAATTTGTTCAGCTGTTAGCATTTCCCATTCCCCCTTAAAAATTTATGTATATTCGAATAAATTGAAATAATAAAATTGCAAAAGAACAGTTACCCCACTATTCTTTTCCTTCCATTAAATCAATGATGTGTTGCCATGTTCCCCATTTTAGCACATTCATTGCTTCTCCATCACCTATCACGCCAAAACCTATCATTAATCCTGAAACTGCAGCGATAATAAGTAAAATAAGCACGAGGAGAATTCTTAACCAAATAGGAAAAAGACGAAAACTATACCATCTCATTGGCTTTTCAGCAATCGTTTTGTCCCTTTTTTCTTTTTTTTCTTCTTGAGGAACACTCGGCTTTACTGATTCTTTTTTTAATACATTAAACATTGCCGTTCTCCCCTTAGAAAAATTTGTTAAAGTTTTGCCATCAGTTATTATCGAATCCCATTAATTAATCCTAACATTTGATCAGCAATTGAAATAGCCCGTGAATTAAATTGATAATTACGTTGGGCATTAATTAAATTTGTCATCTCTGTAGAAAGATCCACATTAGAAGACTCCAATGCACCGTTCATCATGCCGATATTTACTCGAGCGCCACCCTGTAAATTTGTTAATACGTCTTCTTCATTATAACCTAATTCATCAAAATTGGCAGGGAGTGCAATATATGTACCAGATACATGTTCTAACAATTGAGGAGTATGTAATTCCGTAACACCTAACTCAAAGTTTAAAGTTTCTCCATCAGATAAATTTACACGTAATGTACCATCATTAGTTAAATTGAAGTCCGTCACATTATCAGGGAAATAAATGGCATTACCGTTACTATCAGCAACTGGGTAACCATCACCGTTCACAAGCATAACTTGACCATTTTCTACAGGTGTTACATAAAAATCACCCTGGCGTGAATAAACTAAACGTTGACCATCTTCACCATTTGGCATCAAAATATTAAAATACTGCTTTTCCTTCGTAAATGCAAGGTCTAAATCGCGATTTGTTGTTTGTAAAGAGCCTTGGGAAAAGTTCGTTTGAATTTGACCGATGTATGCTCCTACACCATAACGAATCCCAACTGGTGAATTACGAACCGTTCTATCCATTTCTTCATTATTAAATTGTTGATAAAGAAGTTCAGAAAAGGTCGCTTCATTGGCTTTATAACCAGCTGTATTACTATTAGAAATATTGTTACTTATTGTGTCAATTTGACTTTGTAACTGTCCTAATGTGTTGGTCGCTGTTATCATTGTACGTAGCATGAATAATCCCCCTCGCTTTAAACTCTTCCGATTTCATTTACTGCTTTGTCCATACTTTTATCATATGCTTGAAGAACTTTTTGATTTGCTTCAAAGGCACGATAAGCAGTTAATAAATCTGTCATTGATTGGGCTGAATCAACATTAGACCCTTCAAGGAAACTTTGTTGCATCGAGAAGGTTACATTCTCTTGCCCATAAGCTGAAGGAAGTTCAGCACCGTCTACAGTACGAAATAATCCGTTATCTTGTTTTTCTAATACATCAGGATTTTCAGAAAAAGAAACACCAAGCGTTGCTACTACTTCGCCCTCAACATAAATGTTTCCGTCTTGTGAAAGGCTAAAATCATCACTAGGTAATTGAATACGTTCTCCAGTAGCTGATAAAACATATAGCCCTTGACTATTAACTAAGTATCCTTGACCATCTAGCGTAAAATTACCATTTCGTGTATAGGCTTCTCCACCATCTGGATGTTCCAAGCGGAAAAAGATTGTTCCAGTCTGACCTGACTGTTCATCAACAGGCATTGCACCGTTTATTAACGCTACATCAGTTTTTTGGCTTGTTTCATAAATAGAACCTTGTGTATAATTTCCTAACGTTTCTTGTAAGTATACACCTGTATTTAATGAACCAATTGGATTTGCTTCGGTAAACTTCAATCCATTTTCTGTAGGTATATTAGTATTCCCTACAGCTGATAAAAGCATGTCCGGAAAGGAACGAATAGTTGACTGATCCGCTTTAAATCCAGGGGTATTGGCGTTGGCCATATTGTTTGTAATAATTTCTGTCTTTCTTTGTTGGGATACCATTCCTGTTGCAACAGTATAAAAGCCTTTAAACATAAGTATCACCTCTATTAAAGTTTAATGACATGCAGTATTGAAACATAATTAAATTCGAGAGCCTGGTGAACGATCGATATTGTCTAACATTAAGCCTGTCCCTATCGCTACACAATCCATTGGGTTATCAGCAACGAAAACAGGTACTTTCAATTCTTTAGTTAATAATTGATCCATTCCATGTAAAAGGGCACCACCGCCTGTGATACACACACCACGATCAATAATATCCGCAGATAATTCAGGAGGCGTTTTTTCCAATACATTTTTCGCTGATTGAACGATTAATGAAACAGATTCATGTAATGCTTTTTCAATTTCAGAAGAATGAATTGTAATAGTTCTTGGCAATCCAGTGACCATGTCACGACCACGAATTTCCATCGATTCTTCACGACTACCAGGGTAAACTGTACCAATATTAATTTTAATCGCTTCTGCTGTACGTTCCCCAATTAGAAGTTTGTATTCTTTTTTTATGTATTGCAAAATATCGTTATCAAATACGTCCCCAGCTACTTTAATGGACTCACTAGTTACGATATCTCCCATTGATAAAACCGCCACATCAGTAGTACCACCACCGATATCAACTACCATGTTACCGCTTGGTTGGAAAATATCCATTCCAGCTCCGATAGCAGCTACTTTTGGTTCTTCTTCCAAGTATACTTTTTTACCACCTGATTTTTCAGCAGCTTCACGGATAGCTTTTTGCTCCACACTTGTAATGTTCGTTGGACAGCAAATAAGGATACGTGGTTTTGAGAACATTCCTTTTAAATCTAACTTATTGATAAAGTATTTTAACATTGCTTCCGTCACATCAAAATCTGCAATAACTCCATCTTTTAAAGGACGAATAGCAACGATATTACCTGGTGTACGACCAACCATTTGACGGGCTTCTTCTCCAACAGCTAGTACCTTTTTACTATTTTTATCGATTGCCACAACAGACGGCTCATTTAAAATAATTCCTTTTCCTTTTACAAAAATGAGCACATTCGCAGTTCCTAAATCGATTCCAATATCTTTAGAAAACATGATAAATTCCCCTTCCTACCTTTTCCAACATAATTCGACTTCAGTTTTCTACATTAATCTAGAATATTTTATCATATTCGAATATTAATTACATCTTTATTTATATGTGATTAACTGTTTGTCAATCATATAAAATTAATTACTTATTTTCCAATTCATTTATACATTCATAGTAAAAAAGCACTTAGTTGACTTATAAAGCCAAACTAAATGCTCTTTCAATGGTTTTGTCGGGATTGCCACTTCTTACGTGTCGCCTCGCCTCCTCGTAAATGACGAATCGATTTGTGATATGCTAATATTTCTTTTACTTCGTTTGCTAACTGTTCATTGACTAAGAATAATCGTTCTGTTAGATCTTTATGAACTGTACTTTTAGAATAACCCGTCATTTTCGCAAGGACACGAACCGTCTCACCTGTTTCAATAAGTAGCTCTCCAAGCCTAACACAGCGATGTCGAATGTGCTCGTGCACGTTCTCTTCCTTTCTATCGGATATAAGAATGTGCCGTTTTGCTAACGAAAAGGTGTTTTTTTCAACGTGTTCATATTATGAGTGTTTCATTGACGTTTGCAACTAGCGATTTAACGTTTATTCACAATATGAGTTTTTTCACAATTTCAGAACCATATTTATTAAGAAAACTACAAAAACGCCCAATATCCTTAATTAGACGTTGAATGTTTTAAGAAGTTTCAACGTTTTGAAGGATATGGACGTTTTCGCTCATCATCAATACTTGTACAAAAATCTTATAAGTCTGTTAATTCATTAGAAAGCTAAGAAATTTCTTGGGTTTACATGCTCACCATCTTGTAACACTTCAAAGTGTAGATGGTTTCCAGCTGAAGGATTCCATTCGTTTTCAGTTGTAGTGCCTAATGGTTGACCTTGAACGACTGTATCGCCTTCTTTTACAAGAATGTCCGTTACAGAGCTATAACGTGTTTCCATTCCGTTTGGATGTGTAATGACAATCTGATTTCCAGTGAAAGCATCTAGTTTTACTTCCTTTACTTCACCGCTCATTGCAGCAAGTACTTCAAAAGGTTCGTTATTAACGGCCAATGATACACCAGAAGAAGTAGAGAATGTTTGATTAAACACTAATAGTGCATTTTCCCTTGTTGCTTCATCTGCTGTGACATCGTAAAAGTCTTGTAAAACTTGTACATTGTCAAGTTGCGCTTCATCGAAAGGATATTTCAATGTTTCCGTTTTAGCGTTTGTTTCAATGACTGTTGAATCTTTTGAGGCAGTTCCATCTTGTACAACCTCTTTTTCCTCTTCATCACCAATAAGTGCTGTATAACTGAAAATCAGACCAACTAATACTACTGCAATTCCTGCATAAATTGTCGGCCAAAACCATGGCTTTTTCTGCCAACTGTTTTTGTTAGGAGAAGGCTTAATTTGTTTTTCTTCTCTCATGTTCATCACCTCAAGAAGAAGTGTGAACAAAATTTTACATTTCTAATCACATTTTGGAAAAAAATCCTTAATTTTTACAATTTAATTTTTCAATACTTGTATTTTTATAGTAATATTCGATAATTTCGTGGGCAGACGATCCGTTATCAGCCATTGCATCAGCTCCATATTGACTCATTCCAACACCATGGCCATATCCTTCTGTTTTAACGACTATCTCACCATCGATAACATCAATTTGAAAATCAGTAGAACGTAAATTTAAAAGAGTTCTTATTTCTCGGCCTGTCCATTTATTTTTATCATTAGAGACTATTTCAACCCTCCCAGTATTGTTTCGTTGCAAACGTATTTTTTTCACATCATCGATTGTCCAATTAACCTTTAATAGTTTGTTCCATTCCTCAATGGAAAAAGTAGTGACCGTTTCATAATTATCCGCATATTGAAAATCGGTACTAGCTACAGATTGTAAATAAGGAATATCATTTCCACTATAGTTTTTTGAGCTTTCAGTCATACCATTACTCATCGAATGAAACATTGCTGTTATTAATTCTCCGTTATAATAAATCACTTCACCTTCAGTGCTTTTAACAGCTTCTTGGACCTTTTTTTCAAATTCTTCATAGGATTTGTCCCAATTTTCTTTCCTAGTATCCTCGTCATAAAAAACTTGTTTTGCAACGGTAGGTTCAATTGGGATTTGTCCATAATTTGTATTTTTTAACACATAGGTTCTTGCAGCAATCGCTTGTGCCTTTAACGCTTCTATATGAAAACTTACAGGCATTTCAGCTGCGACAACACCAATAACGTATTCCTCTAAATCAATCGGAATATCACTCCCACTCACTTGAATCGTTATCTCACAAGCGTTATTAATAGAGGAACCTCCTAATTTAACGTCTTTTTTTTCATGACTTCTAAAAATGAAAGGAAAATAAAAAAGTGCAGCAATGAAACAAATGATTGATACGACTATTATCGGGTTTTTGAAATTATTAATTTTTTTCATACATATTATTTATGATAGAAAAGAAAAGATTATGATTGAACGAAAATATCATTTTCAAACTACCATTCTATTTCAACGAAAAACATTTTCTAATGGAAATCAAAAAACGACAAAACTCTATTTAGAATTTTGTCGTAAATTTGTAATATTTATATGTGCTAAAACATATGGTTAATTTAAAAAAGAAAATCAGCATTTACAAATAGCATGATTAAATTTCAACAACTTGTTCTTCTGAAATAGCAGCTTCTTCTTCAGATTGATCTTCAATTCTTTCGATAATCGCACCTAAAGAAGCAAGTTTTTTATGGAAATTAACATATCCACGATCTAAATGATGTAATTTCGTAATTCTAGTTACTCCTTCAGAAACGAGTCCAGCTAGAATTAATGCTGCTGCAGCACGTAAATCTGTGGCAGCAACTTCTGCACCTTGTAATTTAACAGGACCTTCAATAAATACTGAACGTCCTTCAATTTTTACTTGGGCATTCATACGTCTAAACTCTTCAACATGCATAAAACGGTTTTCAAATACTGTTTCTGTAATGATACTTGTTCCTTCAGCAGTAAGCATTAATGCCATCATTTGAGCCTGCATATCTGTTGGGAAACCAGGATGTGGCATCGTTTTAATATCTACAGCTTTTAGAGGCTGTGTCGCACGAATACGTAATCCTTCTTGATCCTCTATTACCTCAACACCCATTTCACGTAATTTAGCGATAAGGGCTGTCATATGCTCAGGAACAGCATTTTCAATAAATACGTCACCACCCGTAATCGCTGCTGCAACCATAAATGTTCCAGCTTCAATACGATCCGGAATAATGTGATGAGTTGTACCATGCAATTCTTTTACGCCTTCAACACGAATTGTATCCGTACCAGCTCCAATTACACGTCCACCCATACTATTAATGAAATTAGCTAAATCTACAATTTCCGGCTCTTTAGCAGCGTTTTCAATGATTGTAGTACCATTTGCTAAAGCTGCAGCCGTCATAATGTTCTCTGTAGCTCCTACACTTGGGAAATCTAAATAAATTTCAGCACCTTTTAAACCATTAACTGTTTTTGCTTCAACAAATCCATGACCAAAGGAAATTGTAGCACCCATTGCTTCAAAACCTTTTAAATGCAACTCAATTGGTCTTGAACCGATTGCACAGCCACCTGGTAATGCCACACGAGCATAACCATTTCGAGCTAGCAACGATCCCATCACAAGAATTGAAGCGCGCATTTTACTAACAAATTCAAATTGAGCTTCACTCGATAATCTTTTTTCTGCATTTATATGGATTTCATTTTTGTCTACGTTATATTCTACATTTGCATTTAGGCTTTTTAGTACTTCATTTATTGTATGAACATCCGCTAAATTCGGAACGTCTTTTATTATATTATGATTCTTTGAAGCTAACAATGATGCTGCTAGAATTGGTAATACGGCGTTTTTGGCTCCTTCTACTTTTACGATTCCTCGTAATTTTTGGCCTCCCGTAACAATGATTTTCTCCACAATTCGTCCCTCCGAATTCATTTGTCCAAAACTGTCAAAATCTGAAACATTCGTTTTTATATTTAAAACACACAAACTATCAATATAGTACTGCTAAAAGATGATATAAACAAGCATCTAAATCACTATTTTACATGAAAACACAATAATTTTCTACAATTTATAATACGCTAAGTAAAAGATAATGGTGAATTTCATGTCATAAATTACATAAAATTTCATTAAACATGACAAAGCACTACTACATATTACAACATTATTACCCAGGAAATACAAAAATTCTACAAGAAAATATCGATGATATGTTTACTTAAATTTAGATATATGTTATGTAACGACAAACGAAAGTTCATTTGTCCTTACAAGGCATATAATATGTACCTTAAATGGGAAGTAATTGTTAAATTTTATGAAAAAATGAATGGTAATTGTTGAGACCAATTTGTAATATCTAAAATAAAATTTGAAACAGTTGAGCCAATGGCAATACTTAATAAAAAATAAATCAGTTGAATTTGAAAGGTATGACCTTTTTTAAAAAGTTGTTCTAGTCTAAAAGCTTGTAATGCATAAAAACTTATAACAATAAAAAGAATATGCGATATTAAACCAATACCAGCTTGTAACCCTAATGATTGATATACTTCCATATTCAACATACCTCCTTGTTAAACAGTTAAAAAGCGGACAGTTGCCCGTCCGCTTTTATCTTTGTAATGAAAATTACATATTACCCTCATGAACGCTGATACGATTAATCGCACGTTTTAAAGCTAGCTCAGCGCGTTGGAAATCAATGTCATCTTGTTTCATTTGAAGACGTTGTTCCGCACGTGCCATTGCTTCTTTAGCACGGGCAAGATCGATATTAGCTGCAAGTTCAGCAGATGGAGCTAATATCGAAATTTGATCAGGACGAACTTCAATGAATCCACCACTAACGGCTACAATTTCTTGTGAACCGTCTTCTTTTTTTAGTGTCACAGCACCAATTGCAAGTGGAGCAACCATAGGAATATGTCCTGCTAGAACACCAATTTCACCAGAAACTGTTTTAGCGATAACCATTGCGACTTCAGAATCGTACACTGGGCCGTCGGGAGTGACAATATTGACTTGAACTGTCTTCATATTTTTTCCTCCTCGTCCGAAAGTTATACCTCTACGCCCATGCTTTTAGCTTTTTCAATTACCTCTTCAATGCTACCTACTAAACGGAAAGCATCTTCTGGTAAGTGATCGTATTTACCTTCAAGAATTTCCTTGAATGAACGAACAGTGTCTTTTACGTGTACAAAAGAACCTGGTTGACCAGTAAATTGTTCCGCTACGTGGAAGTTTTGAGATAAGAAGAATTGAATACGACGAGCACGTTCAACTGTTTGCTTATCTTCATCAGATAATTCATCCATACCTAAGATGGCGATAATATCTTGTAATTCGTTGTAACGTTGTAAAGTCATTTGAACTCCACGAGCAACTTTGTAGTGTTCTTCGCCAACAATTTCAGGTGATAATGCACGAGAAGTTGAAGCTAGTGGATCCACCGCTGGGTAGATACCCATCTCAGATAATTTACGCTCAAGGTTAGTTGTTGCGTCTAAGTGAGCGAAAGTTGTAGCTGGGGCTGGGTCAGTATAGTCATCGGCTGGTACATAAATCGCTTGGATTGATGTTACCGAACCTTTATTTGTAGATGTAATACGTTCTTGTAAGTTACCCATTTCAGTAGCAAGTGTTGGTTGGTAACCTACCGCAGAAGGCATACGTCCTAATAGGGCGGAAACTTCCGAACCTGCTTGTGTGAAGCGGAAGATGTTATCGATGAATAAAAGTACGTCTTGACCTTGTTCATCACGGAAATATTCAGCCATTGTAAGACCAGTTAAAGCTACACGCATACGTGCACCTGGTGGCTCATTCATTTGACCGAATACCATTGATGTTTTACTAATAACACCAGAGTCACTCATTTCGTGGAATAAGTCGTTACCTTCACGAGTACGTTCACCTACACCAGCAAATACGGAGATACCACCGTGACCTTGAGCGATGTTGTTAATAAGTTCTTGAATTAATACAGTTTTACCTACACCGGCACCACCGAATAAACCTACTTTACCACCTTTAATGTATGGAGCTAATAAGTCTACTACTTTAATACCTGTTTCTAGGATTTGTACTTCTGTAGTTAATTCATCAAATTTAGGAGCTTCGCGGTGAATAGAATCACGACGAGCTTCTGCTGGGATTTCTTCTCCTAAGTCGATAACTTCACCAAGTACGTTAAATACACGTCCTAGAGTTACGTCACCAACTGGTACAGAGATTGGATTTCCTAAGTCTGTAACTTCTGCACCACGTTGTAAGCCGTCAGTAGATGACATAGCAATCGTGCGGACAGAATCGTCACCTAAGTGAAGAGCTACTTCTAATGTTAAAGTAACTGATTCTTGATTTGGACGGTCAATCTTAACAGTTAAAGCGTTATAGATTGCTGGTAATTGGCCGTTGCTGAACTTTACGTCAACAACCGGACCCATTACTTGAATAACGTGTCCTATGTTCATTTCTGTGTACCCTCCTATCGAGTTTGGTGTCCGAGCGGGTTATTGTTCGTCATGTTTGACAAATAATAGTGATCCGCTTTTCTTCCTTTTATAAACGACATTGGAGTGCTGAGCCTATTCTAAGGCTGCAGCTCCACCAACGATTTCTGTAATTTCTTGTGTAATCGCCGCTTGACGCGCACGGTTATATTCAAGAGATAATGCACTAATAAGTTCTTTCGCATTATCAGTTGCAGTTTTCATCGCTGTCATACGAGCAGCATGTTCACTTGCTTTACCATCTAATAAAGCACCATAAATTAAGCTTTCTGCATATTGTGGAAGTAAAACTTCTAGAATTGCATCGCCTGATGGCTCGAATTCATAAGATGCATGAACGCCTTCACTTGCTGGAGCTAAATCAGTAATTGGTAATACCTTTTTCTCAGTAACTTCTTGTGAAATAACACTGACAAAGTGGTTATAGTACATATAAAGTTCATCATATGTACCATCAGCGAACATACCAACAGCTTTACGAGCGATTTGTTTAACGTCAGAGAAAGAAGGTTGGTCAGGTAAACCAATAATACTTTCAATTACGTTATAACCACGTTTCACGAAATAATCACGTGCCACACGACCGATTGCCAAAATCACGTATTCGTCTTTTGACTTATGACGCTCGTTTAATGTACGAGTTAACTGACGTAAAATACTTGAGTTATATGCCCCTGCAAGACCACGGTCAGATCCAATAACTAAATAAGCTGTTTTCTTTACAGGACGAGATACTAACATTGGATGTGTTGCATCCGAAGTACCTGATGCAATTGCAGCAACTACATCTTGTACTTTTTCCATATAAGGAACGTAAGCTTTTGCATTTTGTTCTGCACGGTTTTTCTTAGAAGCAGAAACCATTTGCATGGCTTTTGTCATTGCGCTCGTTTTCTTCGTTGAACCAATACGATTTTTAATATCGCGTAAGTTTGCCACTGGTATTTCACCACCTTTTCGTTTTTAATCACAAATCACGGCTTAAGATCTTACTCTGATTTTGCAAAAGTCTTTTTGAATTCGTTAAGAGCAGCTGCCATTTCTTCATCAGAAGGAAGTTCTTTTGTCGTACGGATATGATCTAAAACGTTAGTGTGGTTTACATCTAACCAGCTGTATAATTCAGCTTCGAAACGTACGATATCTTGAACTGGGATATCGTCTAAGAAACCACGAGTTAATGCATAAAGAATTGTAACTTGCTTTTCAACTTTAATTGGTTTGTTAAGATCTTGTTTAAGAACTTCAACTGTACGTTTACCACGTTCAAGTTTTGCAAGTGTTGCTTTGTCTAAATCTGAACCGAATTGAGCAAATGATTCAAGTTCACGGTAAGCAGCTAAGTCAAGACGTAGTGTACCAGCAACTTTTTTCATCGCTTTAATTTGAGCTGATCCACCTACACGAGATACGGATAAACCAGCGTTGATTGCTGGACGTACACCTGAGTGGAATAAGTCAGATTGTAAGAAAATTTGTCCATCAGTAATTGAGATTACGTTTGTTGGGATGTATGCAGAGATATCCCCAGCTTGTGTCTCAACGAATGGAAGAGCTGTAATCGAACCATTTTTATATGTTTCGTTTAATTTCGCAGCACGTTCTAATAGACGGCTGTGTAAGTAGAATACATCACCAGGGTAAGCTTCACGACCTGGAGGACGACGTAATAATAATGAAAGTTCACGGTAAGCTGCCGCTTGTTTTGATAAATCATCGTATACGATTAATACGTGTTTACCTTGTAACATGAACTCTTCAGCCATAGATACACCAGCATAAGGAGCTAAGTATAATAATGGAGCTGGTTGAGATGCAGATGCAGTTACAACGATTGAGTAGTCTAAAGCACCGTGTTTACGAAGTGTTTCTACTACGCCACGAACTGTAGATTCTTTTTGACCGATAGCAACATAGATACAGATCATATCTTGGTCTGCTTGGTTAAGAATTGTATCGATTGCAATTGAAGTTTTACCAACTTGACGGTCACCGATGATTAACTCACGTTGACCACGACCGATTGGTACAAGAGCGTCAATCGCTTTAATACCTGTTTGTAATGGTTCGTGAACGGATTTACGAGCCATTACACCGAAAGCTGGGCTTTCGATAGGACGAGTTTTTGTAGTGTTGATTGGGCCTTGTCCATCCACTGGTTGACCTAGTGGGTTTACAACGCGACCAATTAGTTCTTCACCAACTGGTACTTCCATAATACGGCCAGTTCGACGTACTTCATCGCCTTCTTTAATGTCTAAGTATGGTCCTAAGATGATGATACCAACGTTACCTTCTTCTAAGTTTTGAGCCATACCCATAACACCGTTAGAGAACTCTAATAATTCTCCAGCCATGACATTGTCGAGGCCATGAGCACGAGCGATACCGTCACCAACTGTGATTACAGTACCAACTTCGCTTACTTCTAATTCAGATTGGTAGTTTTCAATCTGCTTTTTTATCAGCACGCTGATTTCTTCAGCTTTGATGCCCATGAATGTCACCTCTCACATTTCTTTTTTATTAACCAACTAACGTACGTTTTAATCCCTCTAGCTTATTCGCTACAGTGTTATCAAAAATGTAGTTACCGATTTGAACACGTACACCACCAAGAATTGATGGTTCAATTACGTTTGTAATAGTAAGTTTTTCTTTACCAACTAATTTACCGAAAGAAGAAGAAATTTCGTCTTTTTCTTGATCAGTAAGAGCACGAGTAGAGAAAACTGTTGCTTCAGCAAAGCCTTGAGATGCAGCTGCTAATTGCTTAAATTGTTGTGCTAAATTTGCTACTTCATTAACACGTTTCTTTTCAATAAGAAGTTCAAGCGTGCTAACGACGATTGGATTCGCACTAGCAAAAATTTCAGCTACAATTTGTTTTTTACGTTCAATAGAGAACTTTGGAGTAGCAAGTAGAGAAAGTAACTCTGGAGTAGTTTCTAAAACTTTTACTAACTCCTCTAAATCTGCGTTAACTTCCGCAACGATTTGTTTTTCTTGCGCTAATTGAAACAAAGCATTCGCATAGCGGTTAGCTATAGTCGATTGACTCATTTCGCTTCGCCTGCCTTCGCAATCGTTTCTTTAATTAGTGCGCTATTGTCCTCTTCAGAAATTTCTTTTCCAAGAACTTTAGATGCCGCAAGAACCGATAGTGAAACGACTTCTTCACGAACTGCAGCGATTGCTTTTTCTTTCTCAGTTTCGATTTCACGAACAGCTGATTCTTTTAAGCGGTTAGCTTCAGCACGAGCCGCAGTAATGATTTCATCACGTTGTACTTCGCCTTGTTTTTTAGCACTTTCAATAATTGTTTGTGCTTCAGTACGTGCTTCTTTTAAAAGACTTTTTTGTTCTTCTAAAAGTTTAGCTGATTCTTTGCGAGCGTTTTCAGCTGCATCGATTTCGCTTGCAACTAATTCTTCACGTTGTTGCATAATGCCCATTAACGGACCCCACGCGAATTTCTTTAGAAGAGCCATTAAAACGATGAAGATAACTAATGTTGCAATTACGTCTCCACCATTAAAGTTGTGAGCTCCAGCACCAAGTACTAGGTAATCTAAATTCACGATTGTTTCACTCCCTTCAAGAGCTTTCAATATTGTCTCGTTTCAAAGTTGTTTGCATTAAAACGAACTTATGAAACATTCATAAAATCTATGATTTCATTTCTTTACTTTCAATTTCAAAAAAACATTTAAATCAAACTATTTTCATACAAAAGGAATGGCGAAGTTTCTTCTTGTGGAATCATCTTCGCCACATAAATTGAGCCGACAATTATCGGTTCATTACGATGAATGCTACTACTACTGCAATGATCGGTAGGGCTTCTACTAACGCTACCCCGATGAACATTGTAGTTTGAAGAACGCCACGAGCCTCTGGTTGACGAGCGATACCTTCTACTGTACGTGAAACGATAAGACCGTTACCAATACCTGCACCAAGTGCACCTAAACCGATTGCGATTGCTGCTGCTAATAAACCCATTGAAAATTTCCTCCTTGGAATTGTTTTATTATTTTTGTTAAGCAATTAATGTTTACACTAAAAGCTTTATATTAATGGTCTGCACTCACTTTGTGAGATAAGTAAACCATTGTTAACATTGTGAAAATGAAGGCTTGGATAAAGCCAATAAAGATTGAGAATCCTTGCCATGCCATCGTTGGAATGATAGCACCGATAAATCCTACTGCACCTGAACCTGCCATACCAGCAAGTAAGCCAAGTAAAATTTCACCAGCATAAATGTTACCGTAAAGACGAAGACCTAAGGTTAATGTATTAGCGAATTCCTCTACAATTTTAAGTGGGAACATAAATGACATTGGTTGAACAAAAGTTCTGAAATAATTTCCAGTACCACGCATTTTAATACCGTAGTATGTTGCTAGTACCATTACCATCGCTGCTAATGTTAATGTAACAGTAGGGTCAGCTGTTGGTGATTTCCACCATAAATCGCCACCTACGATGATTCCTGAAAATGGTAGACCTAACAAGTTTGCAACGGCGATAAACATAATTAATGTGATTCCTAAAATATGGAATCGACCGCCTGTTTTCCAGTCCATGTTGCTTTGGATAATTCCCTTTACGAAATCCATAACCCATTCCATAAAGTTTTGCATGCCTGTTGGTTTCAGCTTTAAGTTACGTGTAGCAATAAATGCAATTAAAAACACAATGATAGCTGTCACCAATAGCATTAGAACTGTAGATAAGTTGAAAGTTAAAAAGCCTATCGTTAGCTCTGGAGCTCCATGATCCATTCTTGCATTCACCTCACTTTCTTAGTTACCTTTGTTGTTTCTTACTGAATATACGATAACTCCTATAAAAAGGAACACGTACGGAATCATTAGCCCTATGACTGTGCTAATTAAATGAAAATATTGTGGCAACGTAATGGCGATAGCGACTGCTGCAATACCTGATCCAAAGCGCAAAGCTGAGCCGAGAGATACTGCTTTTCTTCCTTCACTTATGGAACGATCAAACTTGTCCATTCTTCGAACAAGAATCCAAAAGTTATATGTACCAAAGCAAGCACCCACCGCAATTCCAGCAAAAACTGTTGGATATGAGGTAAATCCCCATCCTAACGCACAAAGAGCAAGCAAAAAAAATAACGCTTTCTTCTGCATTGCAAAAATGTGATGCAAATCTAGCATTGGCAATTTATCTCCCAAATCTTTTTCGAGTAATGTTAAAATCGTTCACTACTAAAGGAATCAAGCGAGTAATCGTATTACAAGCGGTTTCAAAGATATAAAATCATTTGATTATATAATTAAATCCTTATATTAAATTAATAAGAATTTAACTTTGTTCCGCTGTAAACATTTAAAACTCAGACGCTTGAAAACGTTGCTAATTGACATTGAATGGTTTCAACTGTCAATCTAGTAGAAACTTGATATAACAAGTATTTCTTCGTCAACACTTGACTTGAAACCCCTGTCATTCTTACCCTTTGTAAGCATACAATAGTGATATTTTGATGTCAATTGGTTAAAGTGAAAAACTTCACAACTCATGAAATCTTGTCAAATTGTTGACAAATTTGTGTAATAACTTTCAAAAATTACTTTGTCTTTTAAATTATTTTAACAAAATAACCAATTCCCATTTCTTTTTCCAAAATATCCAAAATAGATAAAATTCCTTTTCCTACAATATTATTCACTTTTTTCTTTGAACCTAATCAATTCTTTAATATTGGGAGTTAAATAATTCTTCATCATCTTTTAACGGATTTATTACTAGGGTTTAGCGAATTGGAAAAGATTCAGAATTGTAGTGTTAAACGAATGTGTTTAGTTTTCTCGAACTATTA
>NZ_JBIQFG010000014.1:0-67732 GCF_045369345.1 Ureibacillus sp. 179-F W5.1 NHS
TAATTCCATCTCCATTACCACTCTAAAAGTATATTTTCACACGTGCAGAGCACGTGGTTTTAAAAGAATTAATAAAACAACCCTAACAAATATTTGTTAGGGTGTCTAATAACTAGCCTTCCATAAAATCCAGGAATATCTATGAAATTTATAAACGAATTGTCCAACCAAAGTCATCTTCAATTGAACCGTTTTGAATACCAGTTAATGTATCATAAAGCATTTGGGACACTTCTCCGATTTCACCATGATTGATAACAATTTTTTCATCTAAATACTTTAACTCACCTACAGGAGAAATAACGGCAGCAGTACCAGTTCCAAATACTTCTTCTAGCGTTCCTTGATGGGCAGCTTCCACTACTTCATCAATAGATATGCGACGTTCTTCAACCGGAATTTGTTTCGATTTTAATACTTGAATCATGGAGTCTCGAGTAATACCAGGTAAAATACTACCGTTTAAGGCAGGAGTAATGACAGTCCCATTAATTTTAAAGAAGATATTCATACTTCCTACTTCTTCTACATATTTATTTTCCTTCCCATCTAACCAAAGCGTTTGGGAATATCCTTCTTTATCTGCAATTTGTTGTCCTTTTAAGGCACTTGCATAGTTACCACCGGTTTTTGCTTCACCAGTACCCCCTTTGACAGCACGAACAAATTGTTCTTCAACCATAATTTTTACTGGATTGATTCCTTCCTTATAGTACGAACCCGATGGAGACATGATGATAATAAATTGATAGTTTTTCGAAGGGTGAACTCCTAAATTCGGTTCCGTTGCAATAATAAATGGTCGAATATAAAGGGACGTTCCGGGTGCGCTCGGAATCCATTCACGATCAATAGATACTAATTGTTTTAACGCCTCTAATGCATACTGTTCATCAATTTCAGGAATACATAAACGAGCATTTGAATTATTTAAACGTTTAAAATTACGATCCGCACGGAATAAAAGCGCCTCATTATTTACCGTTACATATGCTTTTAATCCTTCAAAGACTGATTGACCATAATGGAAAATCATTGCAGATGGATCTAAAGAAAGGGGTTGATAAGGTACAATGCGACCATCGTGCCATCCAATACCTTCTGTATAATCTAAGACGAACATATGGTCCGTAAAATAATGACCGAATCCTAATTCGTCTGGAGCCGGTTTTTCCTTTGGTTTTGTTGTTAATTCTATTTTGATGTCTAACATTGTCATTGCCTCCATTGAAAATTGAATGTTCCGAAATTTTACACTATAAAACTTCTATAGATATTAATATTACACTTTTTTGATAAACAATCTAGTAAAACTTTTTCATTTATTCCTCAACAATTTTTAAAAAATTAATTATTCTAGTAAAAGTAAATCGTTTCTTCTACAACGGAAGCAATTTTACCTTTTTTTGTGCTTTTAAAAAATCCAACATCTCATACCACATTTTAGGCTTATTTGATAATACGGAATAATAATCCATTAAAAAATCAACAACTAAATCCGTAGAAATTTCTGTAATATGATCGTCCGTTGGCATAAAGCAAAAATCTAGACCAAGTACAGGTTCTCCATCATTTTTCCAAGAAGGATGAACATAAGGGAAATCGAGCCGCTTATACCCAAGATGTGATAAAACTTCTCTTCGAACATAAGGATTCATAGGGATGACTCCACCAAATTCAACATCTTTCCTTAAATATGGATTATAAATTTCAGCAAATCCTCCATATAATACTTTTCCATTTTCCTCGGCTAACCTATGTAAATCCTCTTGTCGTTTTTCAGCAAGGAAACGTCCAATAGCTAGTCCAGGTTGTCCAATAATTGTAAAATCTGTCATTGCGACATTCCATTGGGGATAATAACGGTATTCTGTTGCGCCTACTACTTCCCCGTCATGGTCTGCAACGTATACATGAATACTTGGATCCTCCAATGGCTCTTTCCAAAGATTAAACTCCAATACTTCTTCGGGAGGGAAAACTTCTCCTAAAAGTGTATGCATTTTTTTAAATAATGGGTCATGTAAGTTTGTGATTCGAATATATTCCATGTTCCTTCTCCTTTTCATAGTAAATGAATGATCGTGTTTATTTCTGTTATGAAGATGTCGTTTTTATTTCACTTAAAGTGCTAATAACAAATTCTTCAAACTCCTCTGCTTCTTCAAAATATGGATAATGGTTACTTTCTTCGAATATCGTTAAATTTGCTTGAGGAATTAGAGCTGCAATTTCTTCACTAAATTTTAAAGGACATTGGCTATCATATTATCCAACATATATATAACTAGGTATATTCACAAGTTTTAATGCATCTCTAACATCGTATGTAGGGTATTCTATTTTCTAAAATATTGCAATCTTTCTCCAATTGTTTTTCCGCTATTTGGTTGGGTCAACAATTGTTTTAATTTTTCTTCTTTATAAAATGACATTAATGACCACTCATAGCTTAAACTTTTTCTTTCCTCAATCGTTGTTTCCTTACTATTTAATCGATCCATAATTTCTATTATTCTTTTATAATTCGCATTTTCGGTACAATAAATACACTTCGGATGCTGGGCGTATTCATAACTAGCAGCAGCTCCCCCAACAATAAGTTTTGTTAAAGATGACGGGAAGTTAATACCATACTTTAAAGCGAGCATTCCTCCTGTTGAATGGCCAGCAAATCCCCATCTTTGTAATTTTAAAGTCTCCCTTATTGACTCTAAATCAAGAACCGACTCCTCCATACTATATTGATGTATATTGGAAGCTTTTACTGAATTTCCTGCTCCACGAAGATTAATTAAATATACTTTATAATAATCTGTATAAGGATTGGCAGCGATCGTTCCTCTCTCATCATACTCCGAATACAAATGGGTCACAGCAAGTGGTTCTCCCTCACCTTTTACGAAAATCTCAAAAGTTCCACGAGTTGTTTCTATAAATTGTCGAACCCACAAGTAAATAACCTCCTCCTCTTTTATTTCTAATCGAGAATCGCCGAGTTTTCTAATTGCAATGACAAATTTCCCATATTAATCATCGCCTTTAATTCTTTTAATAAATTTAAGCCAATAATGCCATCCAATTGAAAATCATAGTTCATTGCGCCGATTTCTATAGGAAAAGACTTCGCAATCATATTCCCTATTTTAATGCCATCGATTGTTTTGGAGAAAACTAGTTCTGAACCGCCTACACCGCAAATCCGATAAATCATATCATTTTCCTCCGCAACAATTCCAATCTCTTCAGCAAAATCAGAACAAATAATTGTAGTAGCAGAACCAGTATCAACTAATACTCTTTGAAGATGAATTGATTTTCCTTTATAGGTTAATTCCATATCCGTCAACAATAGTCCTTCATCAAGGATTAATTTTTTCACTATGAACACCTACCCCTATGTCGAACTTTAATGTAAATAGTTTTGTAAGGTATTACTAGTTATAACCATTAATAGAAAAAATTAAAAAACGGATATGTTTTATACCCGTTTCTTGTTTCACCAATATATGATTGTTTTAGTAGAATCAACACTATTCTTCTTAACTTTCTTAATTATTTTATCCGTTCGTTAATATATTTTTTAATTTAATACCGTATTCTTCATCTAATGTTCCATAACCCTCTTCTTCATTATTGCTAATAATTGTAACGGATTGATCTTCATGAAACCAAATGCGGTAAAGAAAAAGTTGTTCCGGAGAATCTTCATCTTCTTTATAAAAAAGGGTAATTAAAACATCTTCCTTTCGAACCATCTCTTCATCGGATTCCTGTTCCCAATCTACCTCATGCATGATACTTTTAATGGAATCTAACGTAATGATATCCAATATCATTTCCTCTTCTTCAAGGCTTTCATCTTCATTTACAATTTGTACGTCAGCCCGAATTAAATAACGACTATCATCGGAACAGGCAACTATAATCATCACTAACAAAATGAAAGAAAAAAGTTTCAAAAGATGTTTCAATGGATTTCCTCCTTTTTACCTTTAAAAACTCATTTATTTGACTAATAGGGCACTTTATTTAACAGAATACATTCAATTTTCTTTACTAGCACTCTCCACATCAAATAATGGTAAATTTCACATTCTAAGGTGTAATTTAACATATGATGCAATAAGTTTTATTATTGCCCTTTCAATAAAATGGAATAGAAAAAGGGACAACCTTAATTTTTTCAATAAAAAAACGTTAATCTTTATAGATTAACGCTCCGCTTCGTATGAAACTGTTACTTTCCTTGATGTTTCTCAAGCATTTCCATTAAGTACTCCTTAGATTTTCCCTTAGGTATGCTTAGACTATTCCATTGCTCCCCTCTGACCAGTTTTCCAATAAAGACAATTTGGCCGATGTGATAAGAGTAATGGGATAATTGTCTTTCAATCGCATCAATCACTGTGTGCCCTTCACCACGAATATAAATTGTTCTCAATAGATCTTGTTCAGTTAAACTTGTTAATGTATCGAGTAACGTATTCCACCCTTTTTCCCAAATTGATTTTAGTTCAGCTAATGAAGAAATATCGTCGGTAAATTCGTCATCACGATTTCGATAATCCTTTTCTCCATCTGTTGTTAAAAAGTCTGTCCATCTAGATACCATGTTTCCGCTCATATGTTTTACAATGATAGCAATGCTATTAGATTCTGTATTATAAGCCCAATGCATGTCTTCTTCAGTCAGTTGTCGGATTGTATCGTCTCCTAATTTTTTTACACTGTTAAATTTTCCAATGACACTTTTCAAATATTCGTTTCCTATTGTCAATATTGTTTCCTCCATTCAGAAAATACATCTAATTTAATTTTTTAATGAAACCTGTACTTTTCCCTTCAAATCCATTTCTTTTATAAAATAAATGGGCTACTTCCCGTTCTTCCCGATTACCGCTATTTAAAGTGATTGTTTTTGCACCTATTTCAATTGCCCATTGTTCACAAGCGTTTAGAAGCATTTTGCCTACTCCTTTTTCCCGTTGATTAGACTTCACAACAAAGGCAAGCAACCGTACATATATACCATCAAACTCAAAGGCAAGGGCTTTACACATCCCCGCAAAACCTACAACGTTATTTCCTTCAACAGCAACAAGCGCTTTATAATCTTCGTGTTTTTCTATAACTTCAAATCGCTTCATTAGTTTTTCAAAAGTTGTTGGATAACCTAGATCCCCCATTAATTCGACTAATTGTTCATAATCTATAGGCATCACTGTTCTTATTTCAATGGCCATTTTATGATACTCCTTCATTTGAGTAAAATTTTATATGTATCGTATGTAAGAATATATTTCGATAATTTATGGTACTTATCCTTTTTTCTTTAAACAAAAAAAGTGGAGAAAAAGTATTTCTTTTCTCCACTAGTTTTATCTTTATCATTAAATTATATTATCCACGTCCCGCTTGGAATGATGGATACAATGTCATACCACCATCAGCAAAGAGCGTTATTCCGGTTACATAGCTTGATTCAGAAGAAGCAAGCCATGCTGCGACAGCTGCTATTTCCTCCGGCTTTCCGATGTATCCCATTGGAATCATACTTTCTACATCAGCTCGTTGTACTGGGTCAGCAAATTTTTCTGCATTAATCGGCGTATTAATCGCACCTGGTCCAATGTTATTTACTCGAATTCCTTTTGGTGCATATTCCATAGCCAATGTTTGAGTCATTAACTTGATCCCACCTTTACTTGCTGCATAGTGAACAAATAAAGGCCATGGAATTTTCTCATGAACGCTCGACATATTAATAACGTTTCCTTTTACATTGTTTTCAACAAAATATTTAATCGCTTCCCGGCTTCCGATAAATGCTCCTGTTAAGTTCGTATCAATTACGCGATTCCAATCACTTAAAGTCATCTCATGGGACGGAACTGGATTTTCTAATCCCGCATTATTAATCATTACATCAAGTTTTCCAAAATGTTGTATAGCAGATTGAACTAAATCGATTACCTCAGACTCTACAGTAACATCAGCTTTTACAGCAATTGCTTCTCCACCGATGTTTTTAATTTCTTCCAAAACACTGTTAGCTTCATCTTCTTTAGAGCGATAATTGACAACTACCTTTGCTTTTTCCATTGCAAAACGAATTGCCATCGCTTTTCCTAAACCTGTAGAAGAACCTGTTATAACAACTACTTTTCCTTCTAAATCTTTGTACATTTTGAAATACCCTCCTAGTTAAACTTTTGCGAGACCTAACATAACTCCAGCTATGATAATTAGTATAATTCCAATAACAATTCCTATTAGCTGACGCTTCGTTTTTCGTTCACCTAAAATGATAATACCGCCTAAAGTTGAAATGACGATCCCCATTTGAGAAAGGGAAAAACTTGTCGCAACACCTACTCGAGGTTGTGAAATGAATAAAAACATATTCCCTGCAGCCCAAATAAGACCTGGGATAATGTTGCGGATTGCATATTTGTTGAATGGTTTATGTTTAAAAGTTAGCAATATCCCCCCGATGACCATACCAATCGCTTGAGGAAGTAAAGCTGTCCATCCGTCCACATTAAATAGACGAATAACGACTACATAAACTAAGTAACCAAAAGTAGAAATTAATAAAATGACAATCCCTTTTTTAAAATTTCCTTTCGTTTCTTCAGCGGCTTGTTCTTCTTTACTTTGAAGGGATGTTAAAATAATCCCGATAATGATGAAAATAATAGCTAGAACACCTAGGATAATGGATGTCGTTGTAGACCATTCTTTAAAAACAATTACCCCAAACAAAGTAGTGGAAACTAATTGAAGCCCCGTTGAGATAGGCATTGTTTTCGAAACGCCAATTAAATCAATACTTTTTAGCTGATTTGCTTGACCAAGTGCCCAAAATAATCCCGAAACAACACCAATGATAAAAACAAAAGGTGTAATGCTAGGTTGTGTAAAAATAAAAACCCCAATGGAAAAAATTAAAGCACCTAACGTTGTACCAAGGGTTTGACTATAAGGTCCTCCCCCAAGTTTTACGTTAAATAGTACGATACTTCCCCAAAATACGGCCGGTAAAACTGCTAAGAAAATATCCATGATCAAAACCTTCCTGTTTAAATGATGTCAGATTTTCATTACTTTCATAGCTCAACAAACAACGAAAAGGAAAGTGAAATTGTACATCTTATATTGTTTTAGAAACTAAAATTTATACATTACCTAAAAAAACGTTAATCCATAACGATGATGGATTAACGTCCTCATAACTAAATAAATTTTTTATTAATTGTCAAATATTTCGTGAAATATGCACCAACTATTAACAAAATAACAGTAATCATCCAGCTTATTAAACCTAACCAATCAAACCAAATGGCGACTATGTTTAATATGGCAATCAATATAAAACAGATTGAAGGTAATGTACTTTTAACCCCAGTAATCCTACCCTTTTTCCTTTTTTTAATTAATACAACAGATGATAGGATTAGGGCAATCATAAGGAATAAAAATATTATATTCCAAACCAATTATTATTCTCCTTCCCATTTTCTTTACTTGTTGTGTTGAATCATTTCAAATAGTGTATTTAATCCAACTTTTAATTGTTCAAAGGATGCATAGGCATAAGAAAGCCTAATATGATGTAAATCACTGGAATCATATATATACCCTGGATTTATAAGTACATTTTCTTTCAATAACCTTAGAAACAATGCTTTATTGACAATCGGTTTATGGAATTTAAGCCATATATAAAAACCACCTTCTGGCTTTGTCCATGTCGCGATGTCTTTAAATTGTTGATTTAGTATATGTTCGACAAATGTTGCTCTCCACTTTAATTGTTGACGAAGTTCCACTAAATGTTTTTCATATAATCCAGTAGCAATCCAATGGGAGACGATTAATTGAGAAATGGCACTTGAACCATAATCCGTCTGCATTTTTATATCAGCTAATCGTTCAATAACCTTTGAAGGTCCTACAACCCATCCAATGCGTAGTCCAGGACTTAATGTTTTAGATACACTCCCGATATACAATACTTGTCCCGTTTTATCAAAGGATTTCATAGCAGGTGAAGTCGTTTCAAATAATAATTCGTGGTAAACATCATCTTCAATAATCGGTATTTGAAGTTCTTTACAAACATGAAATAAATCTTCTTTTTCTTTTAAAGACAAACTATATCCAGTCGGATTATGTAATGTTGGAACGGTGTAAAATAAGGATTGTCTGTTTCTCTTGTATGCTTTTAATTGTTGTATCAGATGATTATTTTTCGAAACAGCAATCATACGCATTCCAGCTGATTGAAAAGGATGTACTGAATTTAAATAGGACGGTTGTTCATGGAAAACAACTGAACCTGCTTCCAATAACCCTACCGCAATAAGCTGTAGCGCTTGAAGTGCTCCTGATACGATTAAAATATTTTCGGAACTTGTTTGAATTCCATGTTTTTTTAAATATTCACATAAATTAGCCCGTAATGTTTCATTTCCTAAGGGAGATGAATAACCAATTGATCTTGCATCTAATGCCAGTTCCTTTAATGAATGTTCGAGCTGTTTTGTTGGAAGTAATTCAGGGGCTATTTCCCCTGTACCAAGACGGATGATATGATGTAGTTGCTCATATTCATTAATGAGTTGAATCGTATGGTAGTTTGGTTTATGAATACTACCGTCAATATGTTGTTGCCAATTGGGTTGGGAATTGTTTAGTAATACATTCCAAGAATTGTTAGCCACATAGATACCTGAACCGACCCTTGATTCGATTAATCCATCAGCCTTCAATTCATCCAATGCCAGTTGGATCGTGCTTCGATTTACTTGAAATTGGGTCGCAAGTTCCCGCTGGGTTGGTATTTTTGTGCCGATAGACCAATCTCCATTTTCTATACGACTTTTCATCCAATCAACAATTTGTTCATGAATCGTTAAATGGGAATGACGGTTTGGTTTCCACTTCATTGCATCACCTTTTAAATTGGGTGGATAATAATCCATCCAATTGGTTGTTTTCTTTTAGTTGTACCATAGTATCATAGAGTTGGAAAGGAGTTGATTATATGGAAGTCATTCTTCATGGAGTTGTTTTAGCATTTGGTCTTATTTTACCATTAGGCGTACAAAACGTATTTGTCTTTTCCCAAGGGGCCACTCAACCAAATCTACTTCGAGCACTGCCAGCTACTATTACAGCTGCAGTTTGTGATACTTTGTTAATTTTATTAGCAATCTTCGGTTTATCAGTGATTGTTTTACAATTTGAATGGTTGCGGTTTAGTCTAATTATTGTTGGCGTTGTCTTTCTATTATACATGGGTTATTCCATTTGGCGTACTGAACCATCTTCACCAACAGAAGGGAAGCAAGCTTTACCAATACATAAACAAATTGTTTTTGCTTTATCCGTTTCCTTTTTAAATCCCCATGCTATTTTAGATATTGTAGGGGTGATTGGGACAAGTGCTTTAACGTATATCGGAAAAGATCAAATTTTATTTACTGCAGCATGTATTGCGGTATCTTGGATATGGTTCATTGGCTTAACATTCGCAGGCTCAGTATTAAAAAAGCTAGACGATTCTGGGAGACTAATGAATTTATTTAACAAATGCTCTGCCCTCTTCATTTGGGGAACCGCGATTTATATTGCCGTTGGTTTAATATCTTAGAAATTACAAAACAAATGTAACAGAGTGAAATTATTTTTTCACTTTGTTACACTATCTTTCTCATAGAGACATTACCGTATTTTAACACTGTAATGTCTCATTGATTTAGGATCTCCATTTGATTCAAATACCCCATTGTTTATTAGTTGTCGAATCCGATATTCTAAAAAACGATCGTCCATCGTGCCATCCGCCGTTTCGACCATTTTTGATAATATTTCTCCGACTAATATTCCACACAAAATATAATCTTTCACCCTTTGTTGTTGATGGAGCTTTTCAATTGTTTCAATGATTAGTAAATCATAATAATTTTCTGGAACACTTTGTATACCATTATTTATCCAAATACGTAAAACTTCTTTTGTTTCGGAGAGCTTTTCCCACTCTCTTTGTAATTGATAGTGTTGTTCGTCACATAAAGCTTCAATTTCTTTGCTCTTTTCAAAAATATCCTTCAATACAATTGAATCTAGTCTATCGGTATAGTGAAAAGTTTGTTTCGGATTATCATTTAGTTCGCTACAGTTCAACAGGAAGACTTTATTTTGCTTTTCTCTCATTAAATAAAGATAATAACGAAGTCCCGTTTGTTCGCAAGCGTTGTTACTGTACCAAATATAAATTGGAACATGTTTTGGTATCGAATTAATCTGACACAATGTATTGGTGAAATTTTTTTCATAGTCAATCTCTTTTTCCTCATTAATAAAACAATCGAATAGCCATTGTTTTCGGAAATTTTGACCGATTTTATCGTTCAATGACCACAACGGTCCTACCGAAAAAGAATCTGGAAATCCTATAACAATCTTAGGACTTTGAAGAGCAAATCTTAAAGCACCAGCTACCTCTTCTGAAGTACAAATATGGACAACACCGTTGCGATTTTCCAGTGCCATCAAATGTTCCATATTTTGCATATGTATGTTTCGTTCTTCTGCCACTTGTCCATCACTCCAATCATTTTGAATCAGTTGAAAACGAATTATAGCCAATATTTCCCCATAAAAATAATCCAAAGGCCAACTGGAATAGCCAGACTTTTAACAGCTTGTTTCCAATGAAACCTTTTATTATATTTTTTAGTATTCTATCAGCTATAAAAAAGAGAATAGCGGCAAGTAAAATAATATAAAGTAATATGAAGCCAAACATGATATGGAAAATTCCCGATACAATCCATTCAACTTTTGGATATTTCTCTTTTTTAGATAATAATTCCCCGATTTTATCACTTAAAATGGATGTTACGACACCATAGATTAAAATGACTGGAAAACTATACATTAAATAAAGAGGCATATTGGAAATGAAAGCTGAAATATAATCAGCTACCGAATTGATGTCTTCAACAAAAATATAAGGGAATGTTAAACCGAATAAAATTGCAAATAAAAATCCTGAAATCGATGCTGTAATAATTTTTCTCTGTAAAATACGAATCTCCCCTACTTTAATAATCTTATATTCATCATAGATGTTGTGAATATGAACTTACTTTATAATTTCCATAAAAAAAGCATTAATCCTTTTTTTGATTAATGCTAATGCATAAAGGGAGATAATATCCCCTTCGATTGGTTTCTACTATTAACTTTGTGCTTGCATATATACTTCTTCATAAGGCTGTACGATAACGAAACCTTCCCCTTCGAATCTCATTTGAATCGATTCACCACTCCCTCTTCCGAAGAAGGTTTTAAGTGTAACATCTGTTTGAAATTCAGGTTGAAGATTACCTGACCAGGCGACTGTTGCATTTGGATCCGTTACTACAGGATTGCCTGGTGTTACACGTAATGTCAACGGTTCATAATGGGAGGTGATGGCGATCATACCTGTTCCTTCGCATCGAATATTAAACAATCCACCTGCCATCATTCCTGCCACTTTCCTCATTAATTTTATTTGATGCTTAATCGAAGGTTCGAAGGCAAGGAGGTCATTGCCATTTACATAAATCGCTTCGTTTTGTAAGTGTAGTATAATAATCTTCTTCCCACTGTCAGCTAAATACAACTTTCCTTGTCCATTTGCTTTCATAAGGGAAGCCCCTTCACCTGTAAAGGCTTTTTTGAACATCGTTCCAATACCATGTTCTAAAATACCTTCCCGCTCAAATTTAATCTTTCCATGATAAGCAACCATTGAGCCAGCTTTTGCCCAAACAAGACCATCTAGATTTACTTCGAGCAAACGTGGTGTTTCTAATTCAAAAAAACCTTCCCCTTTATCTTCCTGCTCTGTATTTTTAATAAATTCAGCAATCGAGTATTTATTCATAATACACAAACACATCCTTCCATATTCTTCATATACGGTATAACTAGTAGGTAGGTTTCAAAGATTAATTTCCTTCACTACTTTTTTATATCCATAGCCATTTCCCTTCCCTTATAATACTTTTTCTCTTCTACCATGACATTTTCCTTCGCAGTAATCGTTTTTACCACTAATTTAAATACAGTCGTTTTACTTCCCATGGAAGATCGATATCGATCCACATGGTTTTGAGATAATGCTGTCGGATAATACCCTGGTACATACTTATTTAAAAGATATTGCATTGCTGTTGTAGCTTCTGTTAAGTCATCGACAAGCTCCACATGTCCAAACAACATAACACTTAAATAGGCTGTATCTGTTTTTGCAGGAATAGGGTTGGCAATCGTTCCATGATTTTCGCTCACAACAAAAGTAGCGTTCGAATTTTCCTTTATCATATCAATCTTTTTCCCTTCACTTGCACCGTGGAAGTAAATACAACCTTCATGCCAAACATAATTTAAAGGGACAATATAGGGATTGTCTTGTATCGATAATCCTAAATAACCGGTCTCTACTTCAGATAGAAATGTATTTATTTTTTCCTCGTCTTGACAAATCATTTGTTTCATTCTCATCTTAATTCCTCCTAAACCATGTTAAAATGATCGTAAACAAAATCTGTCCTAACAATAAGTGACAGATTATAAAAAATATACATGGTCAGAAGAGAGGGATCTCCATTGGCATTCTTTTTTAAAAATGATGAATCAAAAGCGCTTTACATCCAACTTTACGAGTATTTAAAGTTAGAAATTAAATCCGGTCGGTTAAAAGTAGGAGAAAAGCTTCCTTCCATTCGTTCCCTCGCATTTGAATTAAAGGTTAGTAAACAAACAATTGACTCTGCCTATCAACAGTTATTAGCAGAAGGCTATGTGGAGAGCCGTCCAAGAAGTGGACTTTTCCTTTTACCGATGGAAGAGATTTCTCAAACCATAACAGCCCCACATTCATCTAGAATAACAACCGATTTCAAATCAAAATTCTTGGTCGATTTTTATTACGGAGCAATCGATAAAACTAAATTTCCACTGAAAACATGGAAACGGTGTATAAGTGATGCATTGGAAAGTTCTTTGAATGAGGTTTATTTTTATGGAGATCGTCAAGGCGATATCATATTACGTGAAGAAATTAGAAAATATGTTTCAAAAGCTCGAGGAATTCAATGTTCTACTGAACAAATTTTCATATGTAGCGGTACGCAGCAGTCAATCAATTTAATTTCCCAAATACTAGAGCTACATGACCAACAAGTTGCGATAGAAAATCCTGGTTATTCGGAAGTTCGCTCGGTTTTAGAAAAATACAATTGTCAACTGACTCCCATTTCCCTTGAGGAAGATGGAATATCAATTGAGGAATTGCAAAAAAGTAAAGCAAAAGCAGTTTATGTGACTCCTTCACATCAATTTCCATTAGGTATGGTACTCCCAATCAATAAAAGATTAAAACTTTTAACATGGGCGAAAGAACATTCCAGTTTTATCGTGGAAGATGATTATGACAGCGAATTCCGCTATATTGGTCAACTAATACCATCATTAAAGTCTTTAGACGAATTTGACAGAGTCATTTACTGCGGTACATTTTCTAAAAATTTTCTTCCGGCAGCTCGGTGCAGCTACATCATTCTCCCGGAAAATTTAGTTTCAAAAGGGGAAAATACGATAGAACAGTCGAGTCAAAGTTGTTCTCCCATTATTCAAAGGGCTCTAGCTATCTTTATGAGAGAGGGATTTTTTGAAAAGCATGTTCGTCGAATGAAAGTCGCATATCAAGCTAAACATAAAGCTTTAATTGAAGCAGTTAACAACTATATTGGAGAAAATGTGGAAATAATTGGCCAAAAAGCTGGGTTACATATTTTGCTTCACCTAAAAGGGAGTACTCCAGAGGAAGTAATTCAACAAGCTTCCAAAGAAGGAATTCGTATCTATTCTCCGCTTCAACATTGGTTTAACAATGAGACTGTCCCCTACATTATGCTTGGATTTGGGAATCTAACTGAACAACAAATTATAGAAGGAATTAAAGTAATTGGGGATCTTTGTAGTCGAGAAAGTTCATAGCTAAAAGTAAATGGAAGCACTATAATAAGGTTTCAAGACAGTGTTGGGCTTTACAGCACATCATGGGACTGCATGCATCCCATAGGCATCCATATAAGTTGACTGGATAATATTTTTTGGAAAAGTAAAATGAATGAAAATGAAAATTTAAAAACACTCTTACAATAAATGTAAGAGTGTTCTTGAGCCTTGCTATACAACTTATGTATGCAAAGCCACCTTGCCGTAATGATTAGAAAGTTTTAAACCACCACTCCTCAAAGTGGGTGTTCGCAAAAGATATCCTGTATATCATCATTCACTAAAAGTGTGATGCTCGCCATTCCATCTTCGATATAAAACTCCCTTTTACAGTTCAAAGGTTAAAACTTAATATTTTACGTACAACGCAGCTTTAATGATATATTATATTACTTTTTTCGATTGCACAAGTAAGTACCTACAAAGAAAAATGTCAACTATTTATTACTTGTAAAGAAGGAATTGATTGTATTTTCTCTTTCAATGATAATCCCCTAAGAAGTAAAGAAGTTACCTCTCAGGGGAAAATTAAAATTAATTTAACTTTTTCGATTGATTATTATTATTTTTTTCATTTGCTTTATCTGCCCGCTTAAATTCTTTTCGATATAGGACTTCTTGAGTCGATGTTAGCCCGTTATCTTTCGTTGTCAACTGTTCGTGGGGCGCCTTTTCATTACCCATATGGAACACTCCTCTCTTTTTTAGTCTTTATCAGTTTTTCCGATGTAGAGATAGATATTCCATTTGATTTTGAAGGGGTTTTTATTTCGAGAAATTTTGAATTCTATCTATAAAAATGCACAAGATAAAAAAGACTTCATATCAAAAAATTAACTACATTTAAATCCACTTCGTCAACCGAACCAATTTTTTTGGATACATCCCATAACAAAATAGCTGAGGTTTCATTATTCGGAATAAATGGTTGCAATGTTTGTACTGTTACCATGTATACGGGATTATACTTCAAATGATCATTCATTTTATTTTTCACCTTTAATAAACCTTTAAATTCCATATCATAAACCAGTTGACCAGTTTCTTCAAAAAGTTCTCTTATTGCACATTCCTTAGCAGTTTCATTGGCTTCCCTTTTTCCTGCAGGTATTTCCCATTGTTTTCTCCAAATGTTGTAACATAATAAAAGTTTGTTATCACACTTAACTACAGCATATGAACCAGCCAAAGGATAAAATTGAGTTAATGCTTCTTCTCCAATCGAAATAAATTCAAGAAATTCAAACTGATTATGATATGTCTGTTCCAATTTTCTACCCCCATCACGTGTAATCCTTCTTATCATAATTTTAACAAGGAAATCTTTCTTTGTTAATTTACCCCATTAAACAAAGAAAAGGGATAGAAAATATAAACATCATCTATATAATGGACTAACAAATACCAAAGGATAAAAGAAATCGCAACGATGAAAATGGAAATTGTAAGGATCATAGAAGGATTTCTTTCCTTCGTCAAAATTTTTAATGAAACGGATAATCCAAATAATAAAGATACGATTGCGCCAAAAATAATATATAATCCAACTGTAAAAGCACCGATAAAACTTATAAAATAAAGAACCAACGAACATAAATAAAACCAAAGGGAAATATTTTTCAAAGGGCTAAAACGGGAAAACTTCATTTTCTCATCTCCCTTCAACGGATTTTAACGGCTTAGTTCTTTTTTTAGAGAGTCGATTGCTGCTATCACTTCTAGCATATTTTCTTTAGTATTTATATGATGTCTTGCATGGAGTAAAATCGGTCGAACAGATTCTACCGAACGGCCAATTTCATACATCCAGTCATATCTTGGTACCATTCATGTATGAAAATGATGGATTGCATCTTCATTGTAGAAGTAGTAAACATATTTTATTCCTAAAACTTTTCTTTGAGCCTGTCTTATTTTAGTTATAACATTTATATAATCGAACTTTTCACTTTCAGTTAATTCATCTAAACATTTCACATGACGTTTAGAAACTACAATCATTAATCCTTTAATTGGGTAAGCAACATCTTGATGGACATGGAAATGTTCTGATTCAAATACTATCCTTCCGTCAGGCGCCATAAGCCCGCTTGTAATAGCACAACTTAAACAGTATACTTCCACTTTTTCCCATTCGATAAAGTGATAACTCTCAATTACCTTCCCCCTCGTCCATTTGTTATCTTTTCGATTATTTCCCATTAAAAAAAGCCGTTTCATCATTACGGCTTTAAATTAATCTATATTAAATATCAATTAAAAACGTTTCTTTAAAACCTTGCTTTCCTTTTGGCGTTATTTTAATCGCACGAGTTTTCGGAATCCGTTCAATCCAATTTAACTCTAAAAGTCTTTCTAACAACGCATTCCCTAATGCGCCACCAATGTGATGACGCCTTTCACTCCAGTCTAAACATTTATGACAAAATGATCGACGTTTTCTCTTAATTTGATTAAGATCTATTTCAAATAATTGAAAGAAATGCTCTCCTTCTTCCGTAACGATAAATTCTTCTGACAGAATACCCAAATTTTTTAAGGAATCTGCTAATTGAACACCTAAATTCCCCGCAATATGATCATAACATGTTCTTGCAAACCGTAAAGCCTTATCTTCTGTAGATTGTTTAAACGATTTCACTTTCAAAGGTGGTGCTAACGAGAGTAGCGTTTCCATTGTGTGTGCTACTTCTTGATCCTGAATTCCAAAGTATCGGTGTCTTCCTTGTTTATTAACACAGACAACGTTCGCATCTACCATTTTGGCTAAATGAAAACTTGCCGTTTGTGGTTTAATTCCTGCCGCATACGCTAATTCTCCTGCCGTATGAAATCTACCATCGAGTAAAACGGTTAAAATTGCCGCGCGGGAAGGTTCACTCACAAGGGAAGCGATGATTGCTACGTTCGGATTCGCATTTGCATTCATTTTTACGATCATCTCCTATGTATTCCATATTTCGATTATAGTGGAAATAATTATGTTCTACAATGGGAGATGAAAACGACTCAAGGAGGAAATAATATGAAAAAGATTGCGGAAACTACAAATACAGCAATAATTCAACCAAAAATTTTATACTACGGAACACCAGTTATTTTATTAAATACACTGAATGAAGATGAAACGGTGAATATAAGCCCCATCTCATCATCATGGGCTTTAGGAGATTGTATCATCCTCGGCCTTGGAGTTGACGGCAAAGCATTAGAAAATTTAACTAGACATGCAGAATGTGTTATAAACGTCTCAGATCCTTCATTATGGGAAAACGTTGAACGATTGGCTCATTTTACAGGGAAACATCCAGTTCCGGATTATAAAATAAATAGTGGATTTCGTTATGAAAAAGACAAATATCATGCGAGTGGGTTAACTCCCATTGCATCAACATTCGTAAAACCTACAAGAATTTCGGAATGTCCTATACAAATTGAAGCGAAGGTGAAACATATTCGAATACCAGATTATTCACCCCAATTTGCCATTGTAGAAACCCAATCGATTCAAGTACACGCCCATAAAGACATTTTGATTGGCGAAAACCATATCGATCCTACCCAATGGAGTCCGCTTATATATAATTTCCGCCATTATTTTAGTTTAGGGGAACATCTTGGAAAAACGTTTCGAGCAGAAATTTAGTAACGGCAAAAAAGCTTAAGGAGATTCCCTAAGCTTTTTCTAAATTAAATCCATTCTGCAAACCATGCAACATAATAGGCAGCTGGTATAAACAATAGTTGTGCTACTATAGTACCTACAAATTTCGAGCTAATCATCGTCAATGAGTAACTTTTTAAATAAACGTAATCACATTGATTTTTCATCACTCGATCGGCTAAAACGGAAGCTTTCGGATCGATAAACAGTGTTAATAAAATCGTCGCAATTCCATTAATGACTCCCGATGACATTAATGCCGCTTGAGCATAATCTTCTGGAACTAACATAGAAGCATATAAAGAGGATAATACACCGATGGTAAATATAGCAGAAACGATCACATTTACTACAAATAAGCGTTTAGGTATCGTTTTGAATGTAATCCCCTGTAAAAACTTCAAATTTGGGAAACGAAAACAAATAATTATTTTCTTCATTCCTGTTGGATTCAATTGTTTTCCTATTGTGGAAATAATCGAACCTCTTTCATTTGATAATTGGATAATGGCCCTTGAAAAAATGTTGATGAAAGTTGGAAAAAGCATTATTCCAAGTAATACGCCAACAGAAGTAACCCCTATTAATATTCGATATTGATCCTCTATAAAATTTAGTTTATTGCTATCTGGTGCTTCGGCAATCAGTTTTGCAGTAAGAGGCTGTTGAATCATTGTAGAAAATCTTGAAACGATGACTAACGTGCTAAACAAAGATAAGGCAGTAGCTATTAATTTCACCCTTGCTCCAGATATTCTCGTTGAATAAGCCAACGTCTCAATCATCGTTACGATTAATATAAATATTGCCACCACAACGATTTTATTTGTTATGTACTCCATATAAAGCCTCCAACAAATTATTTCTCTATATTATACAGGACCTTTTAAAATTTTTGGAAACAATATATAGAAGGGGGTGAAAAGACAACCGCTGGATAAGCAAAAAAGCGACTAAATTTATTCATCTATCGTTTCACCGCTTTCCAAATTGTCCATCTATCTTTTTCTATGATGTTTGTCCTTTTTGATACGGCATCATCGATAGAGTGAATTAATAAGTTTAACTCTTTATCGTCAAGTTCATGTAAAATACTTCTACCCGTTCTTTCCTTCAAATCATCTAGTAACTGAACTTTATTATCATAGATGTTTCGAATTTCCCACAATTTCACTTCTTCTATTTCTTTAAATCCAGCCTTTGTCAAAGTTTCCATAACCAAATTACTTGAATGTCTTCGTTGAATTTCCTTTTCCCCTAACTTTGGGAAAAGTTCGAAAAAGTATCCTCGAATATGTTGTTCATCACCAGGTAAAAGACAATCAGCAGGCGTACGATCTTGAATAATTAAATAACCGCCTTTTTTGAGCACTCGATATGCTTCTTTAAAACAGCTTTCTAAATCCTCGATATGATGGATTAATGCCCTTTCAAGCAATAAATCATAGTAATTTCCCTTTAAACCCGTTTCAAAAGCATTTCCTTTTTGAAAAGAAATGTTTGGATAGTTCTCACAATTAATAATTGCCCCCTCAATCATCACTTTTGAAAAATCAACACCTGTTACAGTTGCCACTCCCATATCCGCTAGTGCTTTACAATAAATTCCTCCTCCGCATCCAATATCTACCGCGTGCGTCGTATTGTTAATCGGTACGAGTTCTTTCACCATTTGAATCCAAGATTGGTTAGCCTTTCGAGTTGTATACGAATTACGGTTTTTCTTCTCGTGAAAATCAATTCCCATAAGGACCCCTCCCGTTTAAATCATCCTACATCTCCTTAGCTCTTTAGAAAAATCATATGTCTACATAACGGCTCATTATAATTTATAAATTTAAGGTCATTTTTCTGCTCATCGTTTTCATTCCAAAACGCTCATAAAAGGAAATGGCTTGTTCGTTGAATTCCCAAACGTTTAATTCCAACGATTGTGCCCCTTTTTCTTTCGACCACTATACACATGCATTAAATAATGCCGTTCCAACCCCTCCCCTTTTATAATTAGATTTCACACCAAAATCGTTTATATAAGCATATTTTCTCTCGACCATCGATTCAAAGGCTGGAGATTTTTTTATCTCTACCACAGCAAAACCAATAACAGTTTGATTTTCTTTCGCAATTAAAATGTCACAATTCGACTCTGCTAACAACTGTTGAAAATAACTTTCTGGCATCACTTGTTCCACTTTTTTAAAAATTTTAGGAAGCGCTTCTGCATGTTGATCTTGTCCTTCTTTCACAATCACATTCACCGCATTAAAATCTTCTCCTTTGGCTGATACAACATTTATTTTCATCTATTATCCTCCTTTGTCTACTTATACCATTAATTCCTTAAAACTAATTATTTTCCTCCT
This sequence comes from Ureibacillus sp. 179-F W5.1 NHS, assembly GCF_045369345.1. NCBI lineage: Bacteria > Bacillati > Bacillota > Bacilli > Caryophanales > Caryophanaceae > Ureibacillus > Ureibacillus sp. 179-F W5.1 NHS. Next base: position 20,113 of record NZ_JBIQFG010000014.1, read on the forward strand.
TAGCGTTTTCCAATATTAGAAACTACTTACCTTTTAAACTGATTAGAACAAACACTATAAATATAGACATGTTTTATAGCAGATAGAGAATAGAATAAAATAAGAGGAAAATTTTATAATATGGAGGCGTTATGTATGGTAAAGGATAAAGTGGTGATTGTGACTGGTTCTGCCCGAGGAATTGGATTTAAAATTGGAGAACACTTTGCAAAAGAAGGGGCAAAGGTTGTTTTATCTGATGTTAATGTCGATTTATTACAAGAATCTGTTCAATCCCTTAATGGTGCTGGATATGAGGCAATTGGAGTAAAAGCAGACGTTACGAATGAAGAAGATTTGAAAAATTTAGTTACGGAAACTCAGAAGACATTTGGTTCCATTGACATCGTCATTAATAATGCGGGTATGCAACATGTCGCACCAATTGAAGAATTTTCAACTGCTAAGTTTGAGTTATTGAATAGAATAATGTTGATTGCGCCTTTCATCCTTACAAGAGAAGTATTCCCTATTATGAAAAAGCAAAAATGGGGACGCATAATTAATATCGCATCTATTAATGGGTTAATCGGATTTGCTGGTAAGGCTGCCTATAATAGTGCAAAACATGGTGTTATCGGACTAACAAAAGTAGCCGCATTGGAAGGAGCTCTAGACGGTATTACCGTTAATGCTTTATGTCCAGGATACGTTGATACTCCCCTTGTACGTGGTCAAATTGCGGACTTAGCAAAAACGCGTCATATCCCTGAAGAGCGGGCGCTTGAAGAAATTATCCTTGCTCAAGTACCTCAAAAGAAATTATTAGACGTAAGTGAAATTGCCGATTACGCCTTATTCCTTGCCAGTGATAAAGGGAAAAGTATAACAGGACAAGCCGTTGTTATTGATGGCGGCTATACAGCACAATAAATATATTAAAAGTCCGCCATTTGGAGACGGACTTTTTGTTTTTATAATTAATTTTGAAAATCAGGATTTCTTTTTAAAAAGTTTTCCCAAGCATTTTTCATTCCTTGTTCAAGCTCCTCTTTCGAAGCAAATAGCCGCTTTTCAGTGCCGCCATAACCAATTTCTAGCTGTTCATTTTTCAACCCTTCAAAGATGGCATTTATAAAATCATTTAATGGAGCACCAAACGTATGAAGACCAGCACCACCTAAATCGGTATTAACGGCAGGAGGTAATACTTCTATTACTTCTACATTTGTATTTTCTAATTGTTGGCGTAATGTTACTGTAAATGAGTGCATTGCTGCCTTTGTGGCACTATAAATCGGTACCCAAACTCCTGGTTGAATCGCGAGTCCAGATGTTACGTTAAGGATTGTTGCCTGTTTTTGCTTTAAGAAATGAGGAATTAAAAGCATAGAAAGATGAATTGGGGCTTCAACATTAATCGCAATTTCATTTTGATAATAGCTCCATTCTTTCTTATCATTGAGCAAATTAACTCTCTGCTGGATGCCCGCATTATTGACTAACATATTAAGATCCGGGAAATTTTCCGTTACCCAATCAATTAATTGGATTCGTTCCTCTTCAACCGAAACATCACAAACTCTCGTATGTAATTCAGGGAACTTTTCCTTTGCTTCAGCTAGTTTCCTTTCTCGACGCCCTACGATGATTACTTTATTTCCTGCTTTCATAAAATTTTCTGCAAAGGCAAGCCCTATACCAGAAGCTCCACCAGTTATTAAAATGGTATTTCCTGATAAATTCATTTGTTATCACTCCAAGTTTGAATGTTATTAAAATGTTTACATATCATAACAAATTCATTCCACGAATGACAGTGATATACATTTTCAAATTTATTAGTTACTTAACCATAAAATTTCAAAGGCCAATTTTTCTTCAACTTTCATTAAAGGATATATTCATTACAAAAATACTTCCACTATGAATAATTAGCAGACATAAATGACACATTACTTATAGGAGGTGGAAGGAAAATGCCTAACATAATTGGTGTTGAACAATCCTTATCGAATGTTGAAGCTGCATTAAAAGCAAAGGGTTATGAAGTTATTCAACTTCGCAGTGAAGAAGATGCAAAAAATTGTGATTGTTGTGTGATCACAGGCCAAGATGAAAACGTTATGGGAATAAGCGATACCGTAACAAAAGGATCGGTTATTGATGCTCGAGGCTTATCTGCTGATGAAGTGTGTGAACGTGTAGACAAAATGTTCCATTAAAACAGCGAAAGGTGCTATTCTAAACTAATTAACGTATAGAACAGCACCTTTTTCCTATTCAAACTATGTAATCTATTCCTTTAGAAAACCTTCTTCTTTTTCTAACAACACTTCGAAAGCTTGAACATGTACTGCATTTCCTGTAATCTCCACATCCCAGGTTTCATTATGTTTCGAAACCTTCACAAAAACACGACCATCTTTTCCTAACTCTTGCCCTTGTTCAACTACGAGATGAAACGAATCACACTCATTATTCATTATATGCTTCCCATAATATGCTCCCATTACTCCTGAAGCAGTCCCTGTTACAGCATCTTCAATAGTACCAGAAAATGGAGAAGAGAAATGGCGGGCATGCATCGTTGCTTTCGGATCAAAAGTTTCCATACAAAATGGATGTATAGATGCTTTTGGCATTTCCTTTAATATAGCAGGAAACTCTTTAGTGTTCGGTTTCATTTTTTTAAAGGCTTTTAACTCCTTTATCGGGATTAATAATGTCCATATTCCCGTACTTCCATATAAAATCGGTAAAGTTTCATGGAGATCCGATTCTTCCAGTCCAATTGATTGGGCTAATTGTGCTCTTGAGCCGTTAAACGGTTCAAATGTTGGCGTAGCCTGTTTCATCGTAATTAATAATTCATTTTCATCAGATGTTTCAATCGATACAGGTAAAACACCTGCCTTCGTTTCAATCGATAATGGACTTTTGTCTCCCAATAGTCCTTTTGTTTTTAAAGCATAAATCGTTGCCATCGTAGCGTGTCCACATAAATTCATTTCATGACCAGGCGTAAAAAAGCGGATATTTATATCTGCTATATTGGACTTAATTGGAAAGGAAGTTTCATTAAATCCTACTTTATAGGCGATTTGTTGCATTTCTTCATCGGTTAGATCATTTCCGTTTAAAACAACACCAGCAGGATTTCCCTTGTTCGGTTGATTACTAAATACATCATAATGATGAACTGTAATGGATTTCATGAAACTGTCCCCCATTTCATTTTTTCATATTTATAATCATTATTTAAAATAGTCAGTTATTATTAATTAGACCGAATACTACATGATCAACGAAATGATCGTATAACCATTCTACGCTCCGAAGACACCCTTCTTTTTCAAACCCTAGTCTTTCTGGTATCGCTAAACTTTTATGATTTTCAGTAGCAACGCGGATTTCAATTCGCTTTAAATTCAATTCGTTAAAACAATAGTCGATTACAGCTTGACAAGCATTTGTCATAATGCCATTTCCTTGGAATCCTTCCCCTAACCAGTAGCCAATTGATGTTGAGCGATTAGCCCAGTTTATATGATGCAATCCTATTACTCCTGCTAAGTTCCCTTTATACCAAATACCCGCTTGGAAACCATCATTATTGCCAAATTGCTTTAATGTACTTTCAATAAAAGCTTTTGAATCATCTACGTCTTTCGTAAAATCAACCCATGGTAACCATTCACGAAGATAGGTTCTCGATTGATTTGTTAAATGAAAAAGTTCTTCAGCATGTCGAATTTCTAACAACCGTAATTCCAACTCATGATTTAACTTGTACTTAAACATATACTCCCCTCCACATAAAAATTGATTAAGTTCTACTATAAAGGAACAAGTTTTGTTGTAAACCTTTTTTTAATAAAAATTCTAATTTAATCCATATTTCTGTTTTATCAAAAGGAGAAATTGTCTTCTTTGTCAAATACATAAATTTGAAAGAAAGGAGAATTTTGAATGAAATATCGTCATAAAATTTTATTTAACCAATTAGAAAGTTATAGAAGTGAGTTATTGGAAGTATTAAAGGATGTTACAGAAGAAAAAGCAGAAATGATTCCAACAGGATTTCGTAATAATATTCGATGGAATATGGGGCATATATATTTGGATCAATATTTATGGATTGAAGCTTTGACGAAAGAAAAAGAAAATGTACCAAAAACATTTCATGATTGGTTTGGATTTGGCACTTCTCCATCGGATTTTACCGATGAAACTCCTAACTTTGAAAAACTAAAAGAATTATTAAAAAACCAACCAAAGCTTATTAAAGAACGATATGGAGAACGATTGGAAGAAGAATTTCCACCTACTGAAATGGGAATGAATACAATCGAACAAGTTTTAATTCGTACAATTTTTCATGAAGGCTTACACTTACAAACGATCCTCGATATGAAAAAACTAATAAAATAGTGTACTTAGGCGCACATTCATTATTGAATGGAATTGCGCTCTTATTAAATATGTAGATAATTTTTTTAAATATAAAACTGCATATGTGTTTTGTCTTTTTTATAATAATCCAATCGATCTTGTAAAGAACCGGTGTGAAATTCAAATTTATGACCATCTGGGTCCGTAAAATAAATCGACTTTTTATCCTGTTCATCCCTTGGACGACCTGTTAAGATGTTGACATTTAAGTTTTTAAGTTTACGGTACATTTGATCGTATTCAGCTTCTTCGATTGTAAAAGCGATATGGGTATATGATTTATGAATTTCCGTACGAGGGATTTCCTTTTCCTCATTTAAGGCAAGCCAAATACCATTTAAATCAAAGTAGGCGGTAGTTCTACCTTCTACTAACAACTTTGCATCGAAGATATTTTTATAAAATGCGATGGATTTTTTTAAATTAGAAACAGAAAATAATAAATGATTTAATCCTTTTACTGTCATTTAATACACCTCATTTTTACTTTGTTAAACAATTGAATCAACAAAATGTTTAAATCCTTCTTCTTCTATAAACGGATAATGATTACTTTGATGAAAAACTTTAAATGTCGATGTCTTAACTAATTCAGCTGCTTCAACACCGAATTCATAAGGACATTGGGCATCATAAAAACCTGCATAAATGTATGTTGGTACTTTTATAAAGCTTAATAAAGGCTTTAAATCATAATTGGGGAGTTCTTTATTTGAATAATAATCTAAACGTTTCGATACAGTCTTTCCGCTATTTGGACGGGTAATCATTTCATCATAAGCTGCCTTATTATATGAAGACATCATTGTCCATTCTTTACTAACGGTTTTACGTTCATCAATAGTTGCCTTTGGATCTTTAAGAACTGCAAATATTTCACGTAATCTCTTATTGTTCGGATTTTCTACACAATAAATACTTCCCGGATGCCTCATATAATCAGCTGAAGCACATAACCCACCGACAACGATTCTTTTTAAACTTGCCTGTGATTGTATGGCATTTTTTAAACCTAACATTCCTCCTGTTGAATGACCAGCAAAACTCCAAACTTGATAACCTAATGATTCCCTAATCGCCTCCAAATCCTTTACGGAAGCATCCATACTATATTTATCGTTTCCTTTACCCTCTGTTGAGTTTCCACAACCAGTTAGATTAATTAAATAAACCGAATATTTATGACTAAAACTCGCAAATAAATTTCCATTTTGGTTAAATTCACTATACAAATGGGTAACACAAAGAGGTTCCCCTTCCCCTTTTTTAAACAACTCAAATTGACCTCTACTTGTTTCAATTACATGCTTTTCCCACATAGTCATTTACCCTCCTAACTAAATAGATTTGAATTGTATTTTAAATTTCCTAAGAAATCCCTTTGCCACCTTTTGTTATAAACGTCCCCATTTTCTCCGCTCCTGTAATAATTGCTTTTGCCCTGTTTATTAAAGTTTGTGTTGTTTCTAATACAAGGGAATTTTGATGGGCTTTTTCATTGCTCCACACTTCATAAACATAAACAGCGTTCAGTTCTTTTTCTACAATATTCACAAGATATATCTCACAATCTTCTAATTGCACCATTGACTTTGCCGCCTCTAACAATATTTCTACTAAATTTTCCCGTTTTCCCTCTTGAACTGTAAACTTAACGAATAAACTAAATTTCTCCATATTATTCCCCTCCAAAATAAGTTTTCCAATACTATTTCTCCATCACCACACCATTTTCCTATATTCCGATTATAATTCCTCAAATAAAAAACACCCCACCTATTACAAGGTGAAGTGTTTAGAATCATCAAACAGTTATGTTTGAAGTTTGTTTAATTTCAATGTAGCGTAATTGAACTCCATCAATTTCATGAATAGAGAAAGTATAGCCTTCATGCTCTATACTGTGATCACGTTTTAAATCCATATCTTGTGAATAGTACCAACCACCAAGGGTATCGACATCTGGATTATCCATTTCAATTTGTAAAAGTTTTGCTACATCTTCTAATAACATTTTAGAGTAGACAATGTAGTGACCTTCTTTTAGCTTTCGGATTTCAGGAATTTCATCGTCGTCAAACTCATCTCGAATTTCACCAACTAATTCTTCTAAAATGTCTTCAACCGTAACTAGACCTGACGTACCACCATATTCATCTAAAAGAATGGCGATATGTGTCCGTTGCTTTTGCATCTTCGTTAATAATTCTTGAATCGGTATCGTGTCAATTGTATTAATAACTGGGTTAATAAATTGCTCTAAAGCGAAATTTTCAGCCGTAATTCGATTGCTCATTCCTTGAGTTAAGAAATCCTTTATATTAATAAAACCAATGATGTTATCCCGGTCCTCTTCGTAAACTGGATATCGTGTATAGCGCTCCTCTTGAATCGTTTTTAATACTTCTTCAAAGGTAGTATTTTTCTCAAAGGCGATAATATCTGTTCGAGGAACCATAATTTCACGGGCAATGCGATCATCAAACTCAAATACATTATTCACGTATTTTAATTCAGTTTGATTAATTTCCCCGTTTTTATAACTCTCGGTCATTAATAATCGTAACTCTTCTTCTGTATGGGAAAGTTCATGCTCAGAAGCAGGTTTCATACCGAAAATGCCGACTAAAATACGCGCTGAACCATTTAAGAACCAAATGAATGGATATAAAATTTTATAGAAAATCATAATTGGTCTTGCAAATAAAAGGGTAATATTTTCTGCCTTTTGAATCGCTGCTGTTTTTGGTGCCAATTCCCCTACTACAACGTGTAAGAATGTTGCAATAATAAAAGCTGCCCCGATAGTGAAGAAATGAATATATTGTTCACCAATTCCGATTGATTCGAACATCGGATGTAAAATAAATTCAAAGGTTGATTCCCCAACCATACCAATACCAAGGGCTGTAACGGTAATACCTAATTGACAGGCGGATAAATATTCGTCTAAGTGGGTCGTTACATGCTTGGCAGATAGAGCACCTTTTTTTCCTTCAGCAACCAATTGGTCAATTCTCGATTGCCTCACCTTTACAATGGCAAATTCCGTTGCCACGAAAAATGCGGTTAAAGCTATTAATATAGCAAAAATGGTTAAATTTAATGCGGTCAAAAATCGTCTTACTTAAAAAAGTAAGACTTCACCTCCTAGGTTATTAGTCTTAATAAAGATTGAATTAATGTAACACTTTCTGGTAACACTTTATTTTTTATTGTTTCTTTTGTTGATTGTTCTTGATGATTCATACTTTCAATCAATGTTGACACTTCAGATTGTAATGTTTGCATATGCAAACAAATTTCTTGTATGTTTTCTTTAGGATTACATTCATCGTCCAATGATTTTTTAATATCTTGTAAGCACATTCCTTGTGCTTTCATAGCTTCTATTTCATGAATTCGTTCGATTGCTTCAGAAGTATAGAAACGATAATTCGAAGTAGAACGTTCTGCTTTTAGCAAACCAAGATTTGTATAGTAATCAATCGTACGTTTTGTAATCCCAGTCATTTTAGCTAACTCTCCGATTTTTAATTTCTCGTTCCCAATTTATTCCCCTCCAACCATCACGTTATGGTTTATATTATACACTCTTCTTAATGAATATTCTATTAATCAGATACCATGTCATAAACATTTCATAATCCAAAAATTATATTATTTCATTGTGAAACTTTTTTGAGGGTAGTTCGTATAGGAACACATTATGTAGATGGTGGGGGCAATTAAAATTGATTTAAACGTCCTTTACAATGAAATGGTTACTTTCATTTGGTAAGATTTTAATTTCCGTTTTTAAAATTTCAGGATAAAGTTCCATTGAAGGAAGTTCTTCAATAGGTGTCCATTGATAAATTAGCCGCTCTCCTTCCTTTCCATAAAAACCAGTACTGTTAAAAACTTCTGGAACATTTAATATGTAATAGTAAAATCCAATTTCATGATACTTATTCCTATTGTATTCGAAAAAATTTTCAACAGACCAAATTAGTTTCCCTACATTTGCCTTTAACCCTAATTCTTCTTCAAACTCTCTTTGAATAGCAGTTTGGGAATCTTCTCCAACTTTCACTCTTCCTCCAGGTAACGACCAATGAAAATCTTTTGCCTCTCTATGTAATAAGACATGTTTTTTGTATAGCCAAACTCCAGCTACACGATAATTAAAGATTATATTTTCAGTTTTAAAAACGGCGTCCATTTCCATCCACCTCCTAATCATTATTTCCACGATAGGTAGTTCATTTCCTTCATATAGGTGATTTAAAAATTAAAAAAACTTACGACATTTTCTATCGTAAGTAAATAAGCGGTTTATTGGAGTTGGGAAAGATTTAATTGATATAGTTTATCGTCGTTTTCAAGGGCATCTCCTCGACCGTCCGTATTATTACTAATAAAGTACAATTGATCGCCATCAATGAAAACATCTCGTATTCTTCCTATATCTGTTACAACATTTCTATGGGAACCTGTTGATAAGTTAAATTCAATAACAGCTTGCCCCCTTAATGCCGCAACATATAATTTCCCGTCTATATAATCCATTCCAGATGGAGCCCAAGTTGTATCGGATCCAGACGTGAATAGTGGAGTTATTAACCCCTGTTGCTGCTGTGTTCCTTCGATTGTTGGCCATCCATAATTTTGTCCTGCCTCAATTAAATTAATTTCATCATTTGCATTGTTCCCGTGTTCACTTGCATACATTTCTCCATCAGCCGACCAAGTAATACCTTGTGGGTTTCGATGACCATAACTATAAACATAAGAATTCGGAAACGGGTTGTCAGCAGGTATCGAACCATCTAAATTCATCCTTAAAATTTTCCCACCTAATGAGTTTACATCTTGGGCAATGGATGATTGAGCAGCATCCCCTGCTGTTGCAAAAAGTTTTCCATCAGGACCAATCTCCAATCTACCACCATGATGATAAGCTCCGCTTGGTATTTTGTCTAAGAGTAAATGTTCTTCCTGCCAAGTATCTCCTTGTTGACGCACCGTAACAATTCGATTAAATTGCCCCGATTGATCTTCATACGTATAGTAAACATATGCTAAGTTAGATTGTTGAAAATCGGGTGCAAGAACAAAACCTAATAAGCCTGCTTCCGATGCTGTAGCTAAGTCCTTCTTTAATTCTACCTTTTGCCTTTCAACTTCCCCATTTTCAATTTTTACTATACTGCCCGTTCGTTCAGACAAATAAAAAGTATCGTTTATCTTATCAATGGACCAAGGAATATTTAATTGATCTGCTATGACAGTCGCATTGTCATTCAAGACGTTCGTAACTTCAAGAACGGTATTATCTTGTTTTTCCTTCATTTCCGATTCATTAAATATTGAGCAACCAACAAGAACCATCATCATCATGACATAAACAGTTATAATTTTTTTCAATCAGTTACACTCCTATTATGAATAAATTTCCAAATCTACTATAAGTTTTAACAAAAAAATGGATTTTAATAATAGAAAATGTTAAATTATGATAATGTTTTAAGGACAAGTTTGACGGTGACAAACCGATCTACTTTCCAATTGGGATAATGTCGCTAGCAAAACAGCTGATGGTTCATCTACAATTCGATAATGTTTCCAAGTGCCAACCTTTCGTGACGTAACGATATCTGCTTGCTCCAGTTTTTTTAGCTGCTGACTGACGGCAGGTTGGGAAAGTCCTAATACTTCCACTAAATCACAAACACATACTTCGCCTGATTTTAAGCAACTTAAAATGGCAAGCCGATTTTTATCGGCCAATGCTTTTAGTTGCTTTTCTAAAAATGGAATACCCATCATTTCACCTCTGAAATCACTTTGTATAAGAAATTGCTTATGTAAAAAAATAAATCTAATAATACAACGAAATGAAAAGAAAAAGGATATCACTTTAGTGATATTTTACCATTAATTTTTACTGAACTTTATTAAAAAAGAAAAAAGCCTGCTTTGAACATATCGGTTCAAAACAGGCTTGTGATTAATGAACAAAAGATTTAATTTCATCAACTAAACTTTGTAATTCTTCTTGTGTAAAATCATATGTTTCTAAGCAGAAATGACATTGGGTTTCAATTTGGCCTTCTTCTTCGATCATTTCTTCTAATTCTTTAGCTCCTAATCCTACTAATGCACGACTATAGCGTTCCTTTGAACAGTCACATTGAAATTGAACTGGCATTGTGCTTAAAATTTGAACATCACTTTCTTTTCCTAAAACTGCTTCTAAAATTTCTTCTGGTGTTAACCCTTTTTCAATCATTTTAGAGACCGGTTCAATTGTTGTTAAACGCTGTTCTAACGCAGCAATTGTTGACTCTTCACAACCAGGCATTAATTGAATAATAAATCCGCCAGCAGCTAAAATCGTATTATCTGGATTTACGAGAACTCCTAAACCTACGGATGAAGGTACTTGCTCACTTGTTGCATAATAATAAGTAAAATCTTCCGCAATTTCGCCTGAAACGATTGGTACTTGACTGGAGAACATTTCTTTCATACCTAAATCTTTTACAACGGTTAACGTACCCTCTTCACCAACTCCAGCACGCACATCTAATTTTCCTTGTTCGTTTAAATCAAAATGCACTTGCCCATTTGATACAAATCCACGTACATTCCCCTTTGCGTCTGTATCTACAACGATTGCACCAATAGGACCATTCCCTTGCACTTTAACAGAAATTTTATCGTCCCCTTTTAACATAGCCCCCATTATAACACTCGCTGTCATCGTACGGCCTAAGGCAGCGGAAACTACTGGCCATGTATGGTGGCGTCGTTGTGCTTCTCCCACAGTATCTGTTGTACGTGCTGCAAAAGCACGTACTTGACCATTATAAGCAATAGCTCTTACTAAATAATCTTTCATATTAATATAACTCCTTATATATCTTTAATATTTTCTTGAATACGTTGCAACATATCGATTAACGATTTTAGTTCCTTATCGTTAAAATGATGAAACATTTGATTTGTAAAACTTTGTTTATCTTTTTGACAATTGAAAATTTGTTCTCGCCCTTCTTCCGTTAAATGGACAATGGTTTCCCGGTTATCATTTGGATTTTTTCTCCTCGCAACATAACCATCTATCTCCAATTGCTTTAAATGACGTGTAATTGCTGCATGGTCAATATTCACGACTTTTTGTAAAGCCGATTGGGAGATTTCTTCAAATTGAACAAGTTGATATAAAAGTTCAAAACGAGATAAACTAAACTGCGTATTTTTTTCAAATTTTGGGCCTAGTTGATTACTAACGGTTTTGAATAAAAATAACAACTGTTCTTGTTCAGAAACCGAATATCCCATTCGTACACCTCCCTGATTGTCACGCTCATGACAAATAAACATCCATTTTCTTTGACCCATCAATATTTGAGCTGTCAATTATTGAGCCCTCCATAATATATGATGAAAAATTGCAGAATGCAAGCAAAATGAAATGACGATAAATTCAGAATAAAATGTATAATGAAACTATCACTATCGAAAGGAATGATTGAAATGAAAAACACAAATAGAGGGATTGAAAAGTAGCGTGTAATTATGTCTCTTTTCAATCAATAAAATCTAAATTAACTTTGAAATGAGGACAAATATGTATACCGATAATGAATTAACAATAAGACCTATTAAAGAACAAGATTTAACGAAATTATGGGAATTGATTTACAAAGAGGACCAACCTGAATGGAAAAAATGGGATGCTCCTTACTTCCCCCATCATTCAATGAGCTATGAAGAATTTTTACCTAAAGGAAAGTCATGGATTGATCGACATGATTTTTGGGTAATCGAAGTGAACTGTGAAGTAAAGGGGATCATTAGTTACTATTGGGAACATGAGCCTTCTAAATGGCTTGAAATGGGGATTGTTTTTCATGAAGCAGGAACTTGGGGGAAAGGACTTGGTACTCGAGCAATGAAACTATGGATCCATCATCTCTTTCAAACATTGCCCATCGTAAGAGTTGGCTTTACAACATGGTCTGGAAATGAAAGAATGATTCGAGTTGGTGAAAAACTTGGTATGCAATTAGAAGCCCGTATTCGTAAAGTTCGTTTATATAATGGAGTATATTATGACTCCATTCGAATGGGGATGCTTCGAGAAGAATGGGAAAATAGAAGTTAAAATTTATATTTGAAAACTAGTACTTGCGTGACAGTTAACTAGTATGTTGCTTTAAGCATACTACGTAGAGCCGTCACGCTTTATTTATGTCTGAACTCTCAAATTATGGTTTTATTTCGATATTAAAAAATATAATCTAAATAGTCTCCGTGGCCCCTAACTAACTCAACTTCCTGTTGATCATTTATCCAGAAAAAATGAAAAGTGAGTCCCTCTTCTGTTCCCCCACCAGTTGGCTGATAGTCCCACTCATCAGGAGCATCTTCTACTAAAATTTTATAAAAGTATCGGTGATGAATGACCCCATCATCGTTTTCCCAAAAATCTTCAGCTACCATACGATCAACAACAAATTCGGTTAGACCCGTTTCTTCTTTCATTTCTCGAATTACACCTTCAAGGGGTGTTTCATTTGCATTAACTGTTCCTTTTGGTATTTGTATACCCGCTTCCAAATTGATGTGCTGAAATACTAGTACTTGAGGGGCACCTTCTTTCATTCTTATTACATATCCGTATGCCTTTTTAATTTCCATTTTTACTCCTCCAAATTTCCCTTTATAACATTTAGTTTACATAATATAATTATTGAAAATTACAAAATCTATTTCTTTTATTATATAAAACTTTCATTCAGTTTATATATTGTCACTAAAATATGCATGACATTTTTGTAAAATTTTATGAAACCGGAATCAAAATGAACAATATGTGAAATAGTTCACTATCCATTTTCTTTTACTAATTTTCCATGTACAATGGTCTCAAATTGGTATAACAATAATTCAAGAAGTCAATGGATTGTGTTATAACAAGAAAATTTCATAATGGAGGAGATCCTCGAATGTGGGTGTTAACAGTCTTCGAAAACAATTCGTATCGAATGTTTGAATTTGAAAATGAATTGGAAGCAAAACTTGTACTAAAGGAACAACAATCCGCCATTCTTTCCTTTACAAAGTAACTCGATCAATTTTGTGAAAATAAAGTTCCTGATTTTGGATAAAAAATTAAAATTCTAGGAGGCGACCCTAAAATGTGGGTTCTAACAATTTTTGAACAAAACACTTACCGAATCTTTGAATTTGAAACAAAGGAAGAAGCCGTTCAAGTACTTGGAAAAATGAAATCACCAGCTATCCTTTCATATACGAATTTAACTTTAGTTGCATAAATAACACCACGAGTCGAAATCCTTAAGCGAAACATTATCCATTTCATCAATTCAAAGATACAATGTTATTGACAAATATTTTAAATTGTTGCATATTTATTCAAAAAGAAAAATCAGCGTAACGAAGACTAGTATGTGAAACCCTATTGGAAAGAGAGCGATGTTCACCGGCTGCAAAACATCGTACAAAAAGGATCACGGAACCTACTTCGCCAGCTTCTAGAAAACTAGACGCAGACTCTAGCGTTATGAGCACAAAGTGGGATTTGCAATGGCAATCCAAGCTAGGTGGTACCACGGAAAAGTAGCCTTTTTCGCCCTAATTTTCAGGGTGAAAAAGGCTTTTTATTATTGAAAGATACAAAAGGATAAGGAGGTATATCGATGAAGAAAAAAAGAATTGTTGTGAAAATTGGAAGTAGCTCCCTTACAAATGCGAAAGGAGAAATTGACCACGAAAAACTACAAGATCATATCGGAGCACTAGCAATTTTAAAACAGGAAGGTCATGATGTATTACTCGTTTCCTCAGGTGCAGTTGCTGCTGGATTTCGTAAGTTGGGCTACCCTTCTCGACCAGTTACTTTAAAAGGAAAACAAGCAGCGGCTGCTGTTGGTCAAAGTTTACTTATCCAATACTACTCAGAATCATTCCACGATCATCAAATAACAGCAGCGCAAATTTTATTAACACGAACAGATTTCTCAAAGAAAGAACGATATAAAAACGCCTATGCCACCTTTACGGAGTTACTTCAACGAGGCGTCCTTCCCATTATTAATGAAAATGATACAGTATCCATAACAGAACTAACTTTTGGAGATAATGATATGTTATCTGCTCTAGTAAGTGGGCTTGTCCATGCGGATCACCTTATTATCTTAACGGACATCAACGGTTTTTATGATGACAATCCTTTTAAAAATCCAAATGCTAATCGTATTCATCACTTAAATGAAATTACAGATGACATGCTAACTTTAGCAACGGATAGTGGTTCGAAGGTTGGTACTGGCGGGATGCAATCGAAACTAATGGCAGCTCGTACTGCCTTACAAGCAGGTGTTCAAGTTTTTATTGGAACTGGAAAAGGTCCAACAAAGTTACTCGAAATTTTAAATGGGTATGGTGATGGTACTTATATTGGAAAGGATTTGACTGTCCTAGCTAATCAAAAGCAATGGTTATCCATTACAGAGGTATCTGGAAAGTTGTTTATTGATAAAGGGGCAGAAAAAGCTATTCTAATGAACGGCAAAAGTCTTTTACCCGCAGGTGTATATAAAATTGAAGGCGAATTTTGTAAAGGGGATGTTGTCGAAGTATATGGTGAATCGAATTTGTTAGGTCGAGGTGAAGTCCTTTATTCTAGTGAAGAATTGTTACAAGCACTTGGAAAAAGAACGAATGAAATTGATGTAACTTCCACTGAGGTCATTCACCGGGATAAATGGATCAAAGCATAATCGACATAGCTAAATTATTTGTAAGGAGGAGTATTCATGACAAAAGCGATAATTGACAGTGAAGTTCAAGCAAAAGGGAAATTAGCTAAAAAGGCAAGTTATATAATGAATGTTAAAACAACTGCTGAAAAAAATGAAGCATTATTAAAAATCGCCGAACAGCTACTAATTGATAAAGATGTCATCCTATCAGCAAATGAACAAGATTTAGTGGTAGGAAAGCAAAATAATATTCCCGACTCAACATTAGATCGAATTATGTTAAATGAAAGTCGTATCGAACTAATGGCTAAAGCGATTCATGACCTTGTTCAATTACATGACCCAGTTGGTGAACTTCTTGAATCAACAACGAAAGAAAATGGTTTATTAATAGAAAAGCGTCGTGTTCCCCTTGGTGTAATCGGCATGATTTATGAAGCTCGTCCGAATGTAACAATTGATGCAGCCACTCTTAGTTTGAAAACAGGTAATGCCGTTATATTACGAGGAAGCTCTTCTGCTAAACATTCAAATAAAGTACTTGTGGATACAATTCACCGCGCATTACATAACACCACCCTTCCATTAGATGCTGTACAATTAATCGAAGATACGCGTCACGAAACTGCAAAGGAACTATTCCATTTAAAGGAATATTTAGATGTGTTGATTCCGCGTGGAGGTAAAAATTTAATTGATTTAGTTGTGAAAGAAGCAACTGTTCCCGTTTTAGAAACAGGAGCTGGTAATTGTCATGTGTATGTTGATACGACGGCTAATTATACGATGGCATTAAAGATCATTCTAAATGCCAAAATCCAACGCCCTTCTGTTTGTAATGCCGCAGAAAGTTTACTCATTCAACAGGATTGGTTTGAACGAAACGGTAAACAGTTATTACAACATCTACATGAAGCAAATATTCGTATTATTGGTGATTCAAAGGTGTGTGAAGTATTCCCACATGCAACCGTTGCATCAGAAGAGGATTACGCAACGGAGTATTTAAGCTTAACTATAAGTGTCAAAGTAGTTGAAAATTTGTATGAAGCCATTAATCATGTCAATACGTACAGCACAAATCATTCCGAATCCATTATTACGGAAGATCCAATAGCAGCACAAACCTTTTTAACTAGTGTTGACTCAGCTGCTGTTTATCATAATGCTTCTACCCGTTTTACAGATGGATTTGAATTTGGCTATGGCGCTGAAATCGGCATTAGTACTCAAAAACTTCATGCCAGAGGACCAATGGGTTTACCTGCCCTTACTTCAGCTAAATACTTTGTTTATGGAAATGGTCAAGTAAGGGAATAAACATAAAGGTACTTTAAACTACTACGGTTTAAAGTACCTTCTCATTTAAAAATAAGTTAATAATATTAAAAATATCAAAGCAATGAACAAATTTAAACTTAAAAATTTCCAATGAATCGGTTGTTTTGTTCTTCTATAACTTATTAGTTCCTCAATGATAAAAACAGAAATTAGTATTAAAATACCCACTCCGAAATGAATCGTTCCAAAATAATTAATTATTTTATTAATTATATAAACACTTACTAATGTAAGTAGAATATTTACGATAGAAGATTGTTTCTTTTTAGGCTCAATCTTAAATTTCTTTTGTTCCTTTTTATTAATGACAATGGATATTCCTATAATGATAATCACCAATAAAAATTTCCAGATAAATGTCCATCTTGTGAATTGATGTTGACTATGAATTTCATCGGTTAGTGCAGTAATTGTTCTCCACTCTTCATTGGATAAGGCATATTTCATGTTCGCATTTGGATCGTACAAAAAATTAACATGTTCAGAAACTTCCCCTTCAAAAGACTGCTTTAAATAAAGTTCTTCCCCATTCGAAAAAGTAAAATGAATATCTTCAATGACTTCTTCTTCAAAAGTTCCATCCCATGGTATTGCCCGTTCCCTCGCTGACAATAAAATAGGAATAATGTCATCAAAAACTTCACTTGTTGTGATAGATTCCTTGAAAGGATAGAAAATGGACTTTAAGTTTAACTGACGCTGTGGATTTTCATTTTCTAAAATAATCACTTTTTCTATTTTTGTATGTTCATTAACGTTTCCAAAAGGGGGCGCCGTTACACCTTGCTGAATCGAAGTAGAAGCAAAGAATGACGCAAATAATAAAATAGCAATCCCACATGTACTGACAAGTACCAATCGATATATCCAACGATTTCGAATGCTTTCCTTTTTCACTTTTTTCATAATAGCTTGTTTTGAATTATCTTTCGTTGTCCCATCTCGATATGGTCGAACCATTTCCCTTAATTTATCATCAAGATTCATGCTCCTCTCCCCCTTTCAATAGAATTTGTTTTAATGCCTTCATTCCTCGCTCTGTACAATTTTTAACTTTCGCTTCTTTCCATCCAAGGATTTCTGCTGATTCCTTTATTGAAAAGCCTTCTATTTTTCTTAGTACAATGGCTTCTCGATAGTCCAATTTCAATTGATGTAATGCCTCGTATAATCGTTTGGATTCTTCATGATTTTCTAGCCACTTTTCTGGTGTAAATACAGTTTCTCTATTGTCATACTCCTTTCGGAAAGGTAAAAACTGAATGAGACGTTTTCGACGAAAATAGTCATAAGTTAAATTCCGCGCAATTTTCATTAACCAAGTGAAAGTACTAGCCTCTTGACGAAACGAAGTAGAATATTGCATTGCTTTTATAAAGGTTTCTTGCGTTAAATCTTCAGCCGTTTCGGTATGTCCGACTAAAAAATATATGTATTGATAAATACGGTCACTATGTACCTCATATTCCTTTTCGAAATTGAAAGTCAAAATCTCACCTCCACCTATATAGACGATTATGATAGTGAAACGACTCAGTAGGCTACAAAAAAATGATAATTAACATAAAATTGCCATATACATAGTAAGACATATACTTCTTTGTAATGGAGGAATGCTTTGAATAATTTAAAGTATATTACCTTTTTAATATTTCTTTTTCCCTTTTTTCTAATTGGTTGTTCGAATTCGGAATACGAATTGGAGATGCCAACATCCAGTTCAAAACTAACTACTCCTCCAAAAGTTGAAATTGAAATCGATAATGAAATTTATCCAACTTTCCAAGGCTCCTACTGTTGGAATACAGACAAAGTATCCGAATGTGTAGATATGGTCACATCTACTGAAATGATGGATAGTATAAAGGGTATAAAAGTTTCACGAAATGAAAAAATAATGTTACACATCGAACGTAAACCTAGTTCCCAAAACGTTACCGTAACAGATAGCTCGGGACAAACGGAACAGTTGAAACTGGATAAAGACACCTTTTCAGCCCCAATTGTACGAGGTACATATGTCGTAACTTACTATGGTGTTTGGGAAAAAGATGATAGAAACTCAAGTGGTGATAGCTCATACATTTTTAAAATGGAGGTAAAATAAAACGCAAGGCATAAAAGCCTTGCGTTTTTTATCGATCCGTTTCTGTAAATTGAATGTCAACTATTTCTTCTGTTTCATTATTTATCGATATGTCAACAAATACTCCAAATTCACGATTATCTACCGCCCTTAACCAAAGTTTAAATTTCTCTACAGAATGAACCGTTCCGACTTCTTTACCTATATGCAAATAGTCAATTACATCCGCAGAAGGATATTTCTCCATTACTTTTTGCATCGCTATTCTTCCCCATTTGGCATAAGAAGGAACTATTTCTTCTGCGCTCGTCATATTGTCATTTGGAGGTACTGTCAAAATCTTTCCGATTGCAATCGTACTTAGTATTACGAATACCGAAATCGCAATTTTTGTTTTCAACTGCTCCTCGCCTCCTTTTCGTTAGTCTTTTCTAATCGAATGAACATATTCCTATAATTTGTATGTATTAATTAGCAATGTGCACAATAATATCATTTTAATTTTTGGTGCAAAATAAACAGGAAAAATTAATTTGAACGATCCAGACGTTCAAAATTACGGAGGAATATTCATTGAACCAATTTACAACATTAAATCAAAGTTATTTAAACGGCAAATGGGTAGATGGGGATTCAGGAAGCAGTTTTGATATTACGAATCCCTTTGATGATGAAGTGTTAGCTACTGTCCAAATGGCTTCAAAGGAGCAAGTCGACCTTGCCTTTTATGATGCCCATAAAGCTCAAAGAAAATGGGGAAAAAACCGTGAACTACGGCGAAAAGTAATTGAAAAAGCCATTTCGTTTTTTGAAAAAAATAAAGAGGCCATTATTGATTTACTAATCATAGAATCAGGCAGTAGCTTTATTAAAGCAACGGTCGAATATGGGAGTACCGTTTCAGTAATGAAAGAAGCATTAACAACAATTGATAAAGTTTATGAAGTGCGTACAGAGCAATCTGTAGTACCAAATAAAATAAATGAAATCCACCGATTACCTTTAGGTGTCGTATCATCCATCGCTCCCTTCAATTTCCCCCTTTATTTATCTATGCGTACAATTGCTCCTGCCCTTGCATTAGGGAATGCAGTCGTACACAAAGCGGATTTACAAGTGAGTTTGTCTTCCGGCTCATTAATAGCAAAAGCGTTTGAGGAAGGTGGTATTCCTTCAGGAGTCTTTCAAAGTGTACTTACTAAAACTTCAATCATTGGAGATTTAATGGTGGAACACCCTGTCGCTCGTTTAGTAAGTTTTACTGGGTCTACAGAAGTAGGAAGGCATATAGGTACAGTAGCAGGTGGCTTATTTAAACGGGTAGCATTAGAACTTGGCGGTAATGCTCCCTTTGTCGTCTTAT
The DNA here is from genome assembly GCF_045369345.1 of Ureibacillus sp. 179-F W5.1 NHS. Classification (NCBI taxonomy): domain Bacteria; kingdom Bacillati; phylum Bacillota; class Bacilli; order Caryophanales; family Caryophanaceae; genus Ureibacillus; species Ureibacillus sp. 179-F W5.1 NHS. The sequence continues at coordinate 40,115 of NZ_JBIQFG010000014.1, forward strand.
CAGATGCTGATTTAGAACAGGCAGTTAAGGCAGCAGTTTTCGGAAAGTTCCTTCACCAAGGACAAATTTGTATGATTACAAATCGTATCATTGTTCACGAAAAACTATATGACGCATTTGTACAAAAATTTGTAGAACGGGTAAAAAGTTTAAAATACGGGGACCCAAGAGACCATGAAGTCATTATCGGACCTATCATAAATAAAAAACAAATCGATTTTTCTTTACAAAATATCGAAAAAGCAAAGGCACAAGGTACAGAAGTTCTTTTAGACGGCCAGTTAATCGGTAATGTGTTAACACCTACTATTTTTGGAAACGTACGAAATGATAGTGAACTTGCTCAAACAGAATTATTTGGTCCCATCGTTCCCATTATTAAAGCTTCTTCCGATGATGAGGCAATTGAATTTGCGAACCATACCATTTATGGGTTAAGTTCTGCCATTTTTGCAGGAGATTTGGATCGGGCACGAGAATATGCCCTTGATATCGAGTTTGGGATGACCCATTTAAATGACCAAACGGTAAACGATGAACCGAGAGCACCCTTTGGAGGTATGCGTGACAGTGGTGTAGGACGCTTTGGTAATCCGTGGATTGTCGATGAATTCACTGTAACAAAATGGATCTCCGTACAAACAAAACCAAGGGAATATCCGTTTTAAGTAAAAAAAGCCACTATTAGAATGGCTCTCCATTCTTTAGTGGCTGTTCCTATTTACTGAAGATTAACTATTTGAACGTCTTCTTTTTTTACGAAACCTAAACGGTGATTAAAGTAAATTTGATAGTATTTATCCTCTCCAATCACTACTTTATAAGATGTTGGATCATTATAATCTTTCGCATAGTAATAGGAAGATGCAATTGGACCACTTGCAACGTACATATCTCCTGCTGGTAATTGATAAAGTGGTGTTGTAACTCCTCTTGAACCTTCTCCAATCCCTGTCCCTTCGTATGCTGCAGCTTCTGGATATGCTGCTCCATATACTGGGATACTTTCTTTACCTTCTTTAGGCGTTATTAAAATTCCATTACCCGGTATCGAATTTTTTTCATGGGGATTATAAAACCATGCGACTTGTCCTCCATAGTAAATCGCAGTCCAATCATTTTGTTGAGCTAACTTATAATAAGTTTGACCAATTGCCGCTTTATTTCCCCAATCATTAATCCGATTCGTTCCCCCATTACTTAAAAGAGGATCTTTTACAAGGGGGGATTCAAAACTAGGCTGCGTATAAAGGGGGATCAAACTAGAAGATTTCGGTTCAAGAATAGTAGAGCCGTAAGTAAAAATAGGCTTATTCGTATGATAATTAGGTCGAATCGTTATCATATTGCTGTTGTGATCACCATCTGAAGGATTAATTGGTTCTCCTAACAGATTAAAGAAATGGGACCAATCCCAATAAGCTCCTGGATCCCAGTGCATCGCCGCTTGTCTTGCCGGTGTCAATCCTGGCACATCATCATGACCAATAATATGTTGTCTATCAAGGGGGATATTATATGTCTCTGCTAAATATTTTACTAATTTAGCAGATGATCGGTACATTTGTTCACTATACCAATCCGCGCCTTCAACAGCAAAACCTTCATGCTCAAACCCAATGGAATGGGCATTAAAATACCAGTTTCCTGCATGCCAAGCCACATCTTTCGGTCGAACCATTTGGGTAATCGTTCCATCATCCGAATCAAGTACGTAGTGGGCACTTACATATGATTGGGCTTGGAAATGATTAATTGCCGATTCACTGCTACCTTCGATATCATGAATAATAATGTAACGAATATCTAACCCATCGTCAGGTCTTTTGATCCACTAAATAACATAACGGCACCATACCAATCACCAATCTCAACTGGTATTTTCCCTACTGTTTCTGTTGCATATTGTGCCAAAAGAGCAGCTCCGCCCCTTATATTTTGTTCGGTATTCGTTTTTAATTTTTTTTCATCAATACCAAGCAACTGTGCTGCCATACCTAAAGAGTCCTTTGAGAGATCGGCTGTAGATTGTAAATTTGCCTCATTTTTTCCTTTTGCATCATTGTTCAAATCCAAATCGATTAAATTCATAACACCGTAGCCGCCGACTTCACTATGACCATCATGTTCATTCCAACGGGATTGATGATAGGATACTGCCATTAAAATTTCTAATGGAACATCAAATTCTTCTGCAGCTTTTTTAAAAGCTTGTTGAAGTTCTTCTGAATTAGATGCAGCTCTAATTCGCTCATTGTTCGATTGAAAAATAACAAAAGAACCCACTATTAATGCTACCATTGAAATAAAACCGATCACGCTTTTTAAAATTTTACTAGTGAAAAAGCGCACTTTCTATCCCCTCCTCTTATTTTCATTAAGGTAAAATGAAAATAGTATTCTGTAAAAGATAGAGATAGACCTTCCTCTTTTATAAAAACAGCGCTATATACCTGTACTTTCAACATAATCTTTAATAATACCGAATACAAAATTACAAATTATGAAATAAGTCCTTATAAAAGAACAAAAAAACCGTCTCGCGACTCCGAGACGGTTTATGTAACTTTATATGTTCACTCCTACTTTATAAAAGTAGTCGTTCCTTATAAAGTTTCCTTCTATCAAGTTGCCCTCTGGCTTCTTTGATAAAAGTCGGCTATTTATTGTGCATCTCTGTACAACATTAATAAATAGACCTATATGCTAAATCCTTAAATTAGGATTGCATGAAAAAATGATTTAAACATGCTTTTGCCTTTTCAAGTTGCAATCGAACTTGGTCAAAGCCAGTACCTCCAAGGGAGTTACGACGACTTACTGCCGCGTGTGGCTTCAGTACGATATAAACATCTTCTTCAATTAAATCGCTTTCTAATTTCATCTCTTCCAAAGGTAAATCTAATAAAAATATTCCCTTTTGAATACATGTAAAGACAAGTTTTCCTGTAACTTCATGAGCTTCACGGAATGGCATGCCCTTCGTAGCCAAGTAGTCTGCCAATTCAGTTGCATTGGAGAAATCACTATGCACTGCCGCATTAAGCCTTTCTGTATTTACAGTCATTGTGCGAACCATACCTTCGAAAATTTTCAATGCACCAAGGATTGTATGAACTGTGTCAAACATTCCTTCCTTATCTTCTTGCATATCTTTGTTATAAGTTAATGGTGTGCCCTTCAACACCGTTAATAGTCCGATTAGGTTACCATATACACGACCTGTCTTGCCTCGTATAAGTTCTGCCATATCAGGATTTTTCTTCTGAGGCATGATGGATGAACCTGTTGAAAAGGCATCATCTAATTCAATAAATTTAAATTCATCAGTTGACCATATAATAATCTCCTCAGCAAAACGAGATAAGTGGGTCATTAATAAGGAGGCATTTGCTAAAAACTCTACTATAAAATCTCGATCGCTAACCGCATCCATAGAATTGGCATAGACATTACTAAAGCCTAATAATTGAGCGGATTTTTCACGGTCAATTGGGAAAGTAGTTCCTGCCATCGCCCCTGCCCCTAAAGGTAGTATGTCGATTCGTTTCATCGATTCAGTAAATCGTTCTTTGTCCCGCTCAAGCATCCAAAAATATGCCATTAAGTGATGGGCAAAGCTTATAGGTTGAGCCCGTTGTAAATGAGTATAACCCGGAGCTATTGTTTCCACATGTTCTTCAGCTTTTTCGACGATTGTTTTTTGGAAAATTTCAATAAGCTCCACAACTTCTATTACTCTTTTTTTCAAAAACAAGTGGACATCTGTCGCAACTTGATCATTTCGACTGCGTCCTGTATGCAGTTTACCTCCAACAGGCCCAATTAAGTCCGTTAACATTTTCTCTAAATTTAAATGAATATCTTCGTTTGCAACCGTAAACTCGAGTTCTCCAGCCTCTGCCTTTGATTTTAACTCTGCTAAGCCACCTAGAATTTGCTCTACATCTTTAGAGTCTAAAATTCCCTGATCACCTAACATTGTTACGTGCGCAATACTACCTTCGATATCCTCCATAACTAACTGTTGGTCAAAGCCTATGGAAGCTCCAAATTCGTCAACCCAACTTTCTGCGGACTTTTGGAAACGTCCACCCCATAATTTCGTCATCATTTCACCTACTTTGTAAGAGCCGTTTGACGAACGCTTACGAATTTACAAAATTACTGTTTCAATACAGCTTCTTTTTCTTTATTTACTTCAGCAGCTACTACTGTGGGAAGTCCCCAAAGTTCAATGAATCCAACAGCAGAAGCATGATTAAACTGATCTGCTTTTGAGTATGTCGCAAGTTTTTCACTATAAAGTGAATTTGGAGATTTACGTCCTTCTACAATAGCGTGACCTTTAAATAATTTTACACGGACAGTACCGTTTACAAATTTTTGAGTTTCTTTTAAAAATGCTTCTAAAGCAGGACGGACTGGGTTAAACCATAAACCGTCATAAATGATTTCTGATAGTTTTTTCTCGATGACCGGTTTAAAATGGGCCATTTCTTTTACAAGGGTTATATCTTCTAATTCCTTATGGGCAGTTAGCAACACTTTCGCACCTGGAATTTCATAAACTTCACGGGATTTTATGCCGACAAGTCGATTTTCCACATGGTCAATTCGACCAACACCGTGGGCTCCAGCAATTTTATTTAACGTCTGTATTAAATCAGCTAACTTCATTTCCTTACCATTTAATGCAACCGGTTTTCCTTCTACGAATTCAATTTCAACGTATTCTGGTGTATCCGGTGCGTTTTCAATTGAAACCGTTAAACCATATGCTTCTTCCGGTGGAGCTACCCAAGGGTCTTCCATAACTCCAGCTTCATTAGCACGTCCCCACAGGTTTTGATCTATTGAAAATGGTGAATCAATAGTTGCTGGTACAGGTACCCCATGCTTTTGTGCATATTCAATCTCCTCGTCACGGCTCCATCCCCATTCACGGACAGGAGCTAAAACTTCAAGATTAGGATTTAACGCTTTAATTGAAACTTCAAATCGTACTTGGTCATTTCCTTTCCCTGTACATCCATGAGCAACAGCATCTGCTCCTGTACTATTAGCAATCTCAACCAATTTTTTTGAAATAAGCGGACGGGATAGCGCAGATAATAATGGATATTTTTGTTCATACCATGTATGGGCTTGTAATGAAATAAGGGCGTATTCTTCTGCGAATTCATCCTTAGCATCGACCATATATGATTCAATAGCACCTACTTGAAGTGCTTTGTTTTTTATAAATTCAAGGTCCTTTCCTTCCCCAACATCTATGCAAACGGCGATGACATCCCAACCTTGTTCCTTTAACCAAGGAATTGCCACAGAAGTGTCAAGTCCACCTGAATAAGCTAAAACCACTTTTTTATTTGCCATAAATTAGCGCCTCCGATAGTTCATTTGTGTATTTTTATACATTGAGATAAAAGTTTATACACGAATGGTACCACGGAATAAAAATAAATACAAGTGTATTTTTATAAATTTTTATATTTTTATAGAAATAAAAAGACGCCTAGTCATTCGGCGTCTCATTTTCTATATTTAAGCTTATTTTTTATTAAAAAAACCACTACCCAATCTTTCCACTATTGTGGGAGCTAATGCATAAAGTTTACTCGTTAACGCCATAATACGCGGCAAATTCACTTCCCGAACCGGTCGATTTATCGTTTTCATTACTTCTATCGCTACTTTCTCCGGCTTAAGTAAATACTTTTCAATAGAGTTTCGATAACTATTAGTGGAATCAGCTTTTTGTAAAAAGGGAGTATCAATTGGTCCAGGAAAAATAGCTGTTACTTGTATATTAAATGGGGAAAGTTCCAGTCTTATGCCATTAGCAAGCCCTGTAATAGCATGTTTAGATGCAGCATAAACACTCGCTTTTTTAGTCGCCACTTTTCCTGCCTGTGATCCAATAAAAATAAAGTGCCCAGATTTACGATGAACCATTTGTTTTGCAAGCCTTTTCGTCAAATATATCGGAGCTTTTACATTTACATCAATCATGTCATCGATCTGTTCATCAGATAAATCAAACACGTTGTCAAATATACCTACCCCCGCATTTATAATCGCAATATCGATAGAAGGTAATTGACTACATATTTTTTCAATATCTTGTCGATTCGTCATATCTGCTTGAAATACAGTTGCACCAAGTTCCAATAATGTTTGTAAGGAAGATTCATTCCGACCGGTTGCATAAACTGTAAATCCATTTTTTATACATTTTTCTGTAATAAGTCGGCCAATTCCACTTGTTGCCCCAGTAATAAAAACCGTTTTATTATTCATTAATTTGTATAATTCCTTTCTATCAACTCATACTATCTTTAATGTATATTGAAGGAAAATTTAAAAAGAGTATAGATGCATCATCTATACCCTTTTAAGACTGATCGATTCCAAGTAGTCTATACATTTCGTCTTTCGATAGGAGAAAATCCGCTAACGTATATTTATCTAATACTTCCAGGTAAGCATTAAGCGCTTCTCTTAAAGCGAATTTCAATTGACATGCTGGTGAAATTTTACACATATTATTCTCCTCATCAAAACATTCAACGAGATGGAAGTCTTCTTCTGTATGACGTACTACTTGTCCAATATTAATGTCCTTTGGATCAATATGTAATCGAATACCGCCTCCACGGCCGCGTATCGTTTCGATCAATCCTAATTGTCCTAAATCATAAGTTACTTTCATTAAATGATTCTTCGAAATATGATAATTGTCCGCTATTTCTTGTATTGTTGATAAACGATCCTTCCCTTTTATACCTAGATATAATAAAACTCTTAAAGAATAATCTGTATATAAAGTTAAGCGCACTGTTTATACACCACTCTTTCTCTTTCTGTATTATACCATTATAAATTTATATACAATGAAAATTTTGCCTAAATTAAAGATGTATTCTATATACATCATATGTGTCTAATTTGTTAAACATATATTTGATATATTGCTTTTAAATATGGCGAGGCGTATGATGACGTTGAAAGGACGTGAAGAATATGTTATCACAACAAACAATTGACATTATTAAATCAACCGTTCCAGTATTAGAACAACATGGCGTGACCATTACAAAAACTTTTTACAAAAACCTTTTTGAAAAACATCCTGAATTATTAAATTATTTTAACCATGCAAACCAAGTAAGAGGACGACAACAAACAGCATTGGCAAACACTGTTTATGCAGCGGCTGCCCATATTGATAATTTACAAGCCATTGTCCCTGCCGTTATGCAAATTGCCCACAAACACCGTGGATTAGGAATTCTACCTGAACATTACCCTATCGTTGGTGAAAACTTATTGGCCGCTATTAAAGAAGTATTAGGTGATGCAGCAACTGATGCCATTATTAATGCATGGGCAGAAGCCTATGGTGTAATTGCAGATGTATTTATTTCCGTAGAAGAAGATTTATATAAAGCAGCTGAAAAAGATGGAGGTTGGCGTTTATTTAAAACCTTCATAGTAGCAAAAAAAGTGCCAGAAAACGACATTGTTACTTCATTTTATCTAGAACCTGTTGATGGTGAACAACTGCCTGAGTTTCAACCAGGTCAATATATTACAGTTCGTGTAAAAGTTCCTGGTGATGAATATACATCAAATCGTCATTATACCCTTTCACAGCCTTCTAACAATAATGAATTCCGTATTTCTGTGAAAGTAGAAGATGAATGTGATCCAAAAGGTGTTGTTTCGAATTATCTGCATAAGCAAGTGAACGTAGGCGATACAATTGAAGTAAGTGCTCCTGCTGGCTTATTTACTTTAGAAGAAAGCGGCAACCCAGTGTTATTTGTGAGTGGTGGTATTGGTGTAACACCATTAAATACAATGCTACAAACGATGGAACTCGGACGACAAGTATCCTTTGTACAATGTGCCCGTAACGAACAATCGGTTGCATTTAAAGAAAAAATTGAGAAAAAAGTTGAAGAATTAAATGGTTCTTATCGTGTCCTATATTCAGAAGAAACTGGATACGTTAAAAAAGAAGATTTAGCACCGTTTATTAATAAAGATACAGAAATTTATATTTGTGGTCCTGCACCGTTTATGGAAACAGTTATTTCCATTGCTCGAGACTTAGGAGTTCCTGGGGAACAAATTCATTTTGAATTCTTTGGTCCTGCTATGTCTTTGGAAGCGTTAGCAAACGCAAATTAAAAAAATCCCCCAAATTAGGAGAAAGATTTCCTTTGTTTGGGGGATTTATTTACTTTGTTTTAAGGGAATAAAAATGCACACCATTTACTAATTCCACTTGAACTAATCCATCGCGAACTAAACAATCTAAATAGCCTAATGTTTTTGATAACGTTAATCCCATTTGTTTTTGATAAACCGTTGGATATAAGCGCATCGTTAATTCAATTACGGCTTGTTGGCCATCCATTAATTGTAATAGCTGTTCCATACGCATTTGATCTTTTTCTAAACGAATATCAATTAATTCGTTTACCTTTACAATATCATGGCCATGACCAGAAAATACTTTCTCTACATTTAATTCACGTAATAATTTTAATGATTGTTGCTGTTGAATTAATGATTTTGGTCGAATATTGGATAAATCAATTGGAGGTTCCACTAATGGATTAGGAGTGATTTTTTCTAATAATAAATCTCCGCCTATTACTTCTTTTGTTTTTTCCTCAACAAAAATTAAATGACTTTGAGCATGGCCCGGGGTATAGTAAGCTTTTAAATTCGGATGACCTGGCACCTCATCACCATCATTAATCAATTGGGTTAACGGCCTTGAACCGAATAACTCCATCTCCCCTTTATTACGAACTATGTTATCAATATAACTTTCAGGAACCCCTTGCAATTGTAATTGCTCTCTATAGAAATCACTGCGATAGGATAAAAATTCATCCGTTTTTCTCAACCAATGGTCTACATATTCATGAGCTATAATTTCTGCTTCTGGGAATGCATCAACCCACCCGCAATGATCAGGATGATGATGGGTTAACACGACTTGTTCTACTTCATTCATTTCATACCCTGCTTCATGGATTCCCGATTTTAATGCTTCATATGCTTCTTTCGTCTTTGGTCCGGCATCAAAAAGGGTTAATGCATCGCCCTTCACTAAAAAAGCATTCACATCGCCTTCTGGATATGGTGTTGGAATAACAATCTTATGTATGTTCATGGAAATCCCCCTCTAACCTCATTACAAGCAAAATTATTTTCTCCCTATAATGAATCACTATTCACCCATTTTATCTCTTTTTTTCTTTTTCGTCACGTAAGTAAGTTGACATATTTTAAAAGTGTGCCTATAATTTTCATAATTTAAAATTATCAAATGTGATGATGAAGACAAGTAGATGAATTTATGGTTTAAGAGAGTGCTACATTCGGTGCAAGTAGCATAACCCACTATGTTCATCGAACCTACTTCGGAGCAGTCATGCAAACATGACCGTAGCCTCTGCGATAATGGGGATTCAAGCTGTGTCTAGTCTATAGACAAACTAAGGTGGTACCGCGGAAAAGCATTCAAGCGTTTTCGTCCTTCATAAGGGCGAAAACGTTTTTTTATTTTCGATGAGCTTCACGGTTCACTAGAAGAACAAATTAATGGTTTTCAACTCGTATTTTGAATAATAGCATTATTTTCACATAAATATCATTAAATGGAGGGATACTTATGCAAAAAATACTATTTATCGGTGCAGGTTCGATGTCAGAAGCCCTTATTCACGGTTGGATAACGCAAAACGTTGTAACAAATGATTCTTTGTATATCACCAATCGTTCAAATTATGAACGTTTGGAAGAATTAGAAAAAAAATATGGCGTTCAAATTTTGACAAATACTGAGAAAATTAAAGAAATGGATTTAATTATACTTGCCACTAAACCAAAGGATGTCTATTCGGTTATTGAACAATTCCAACCATTCATTGCTCCAACTACTGCCATTCTTTCAGTATTAGCTGGCATATCTATTCAAACAATCGAAGATGGCTTGGGAAGTCGTCCTATTGCTCGGGTTATGCCAAATACTTCTGCTACAATCGGAATGTCTGCCAGTGGCATTGCCTTTAATAAGGAAGTGTCCGAAGTGCAAAAAACGATATACTTACAATTGTTAGAAGCCGTTGGTATTGTGATTGAAGTAGAAGAAGATAAATTACATGCAGTTACAGCGCTTTCCGGCAGCGGTCCAGCCTACCTTTATTATTTATTAGAGGCATGGGAAAATGTGGGGACTGAGTTTGGATTATCAAAGGAAGTAGTTCGTAAACTCATGGTACAAACTATTGCTGGTTCAGCTGCAATGCTACAATCTGTAAAAGAAGAACCAAACACACTTCGGAAAAAAGTTACTAGTCCAGGGGGGACTACGGAAGCAGGCATTCGCGCCCTCGAAAATTTTCACTTTCATGACGCAATTTTTGCCTGCATAAAAAGCGCAGAAGCCCGCTCTAGAGAATTAGCAAAAGGCGATTAATTCTTCTATTTGATCGTTATTGAAAATATGTTACACACCAATTCTTGAAAAGCTTCATTACCTCATTTGAAATATAACATAATCTTAATTCTACCTTTTTCCATTTTGAATAGATCAACGTTTAGTAGTTTTACCAATGTATATAGTAAATATTTATTAAAAAATTCCTGTTTTAATCGTAATATTTCCTAGGAAATGTTGTTTTTTACTATTTCCTATTTGTCGAAAGGTGCCATTTTTCCTATTTCCTTCATCATATTATTACAATTCTTTATGTATTTCGAGAAAAAACGCGTTCGCAATTGTTGAAATTTGCGTACGCGTTTTTTATAAAACTCCTGCTTTTATTCTTTTAACAATGGAATACGTTGTATAAATCGCCATAGGGCCAAGGATTATAACGAGAATGAGCCAAAATGTTAACCCATTTGCTGCTTTTAATGCTGCGAAATTTGTAATGATGTAAATAATGACCCCTAAAAGTAACATGTAGCTTAATACGTTTGGAAATATGACAAGTAAACGTAATACAGCAGGATTAATTTTAGTTTGATTCATAACATCCCCTCCTCGCTCTATGATACATAAATCATCTCGATTATTCTACTTTTTTCTTATTTTAGTAGAATTAGTCTCCTGATTTACTCCAACGTTAATTGATTGTTTCTCCATTGGTATAAGGTAAAATCGTTTGCTATAGATACATTAGGAAAGATCTCTTTTGCTTCACTTAATATTTTTTGTAAATCATAGGGTAAAAATCGAGCACTTATATGATTCAAAATTAAATTTTTCCCCTTTGATTCTCGGGCAATTTTTGCAGCTTCCACATTAGTCGAGTGGCCATAACTTGCTGCTAAATGTCCCGTTGTATGATCAAAGGTTGCTTCATGCACAATAATATCCGCCTCTTGACTAAGTATTTTTGCGTTTTCACAATACTTTGTATCGCCTAAAATGGTAACAATAAAACCTTTTTTCGGAGGCGCCGTTACATCTTTACTGAAAACTGTTGTTCCATCATTTAATGTTACATCTTCACCATTTTTTAGTTTCCCTAACAAAGGACCTTTTGGAACTCCTAATCGGTTTGCTTTTTCCATTAACAATTCTCCTAACAACGGTTTTTGCTCAATACGAAAACCATAGCAAGGTATAACATGCTCCAACAATTTTGCAGTTACTATGAATTGATCGTCCTCAAATATGACTCCTTCTTCTACCTCAACAAATTCAATCGGATAGGTTAAGTGGGTTTTTGAAACTTCAAAGCTACTATTAATCCATTCCTTTAAACCTTTAGGACCGTAAATCGTTAATGTATCTTCACCACCTAAAAAGGATCGCGAACTTAAAAACCCAGGTAACCCAAATATATGGTCACCGTGTAAATGGGTAATAAAAATTTTTTCGACTTTTCTAGGGCGAATTGTTGTATGTAAAATTTGATGCTGTGTCGCCTCACCGCAATCAAAAAGCCAGATTGTTCCACGCTCCTCTAAAAGTTTTAATGCCAGGGAACTAGTATTTCTTTCCTTAGAAGGCATTCCTGCCCCAGTTCCTAAAAATTGCAGTTCCATTTCTAGCCTCCATTTTTCCTATTTATTTACAGGGACATTTTACTCGACGGAGTCGATATCCTTTAAATCTTCCAAAAAATCTTTACTAAAACTCGTTTTGGAGGCGTAGGTTTGTTTACCCACTTCCATCCCTTTTTGAATGGCTCCTTTACCGAATTTCCGTTCAATATTATCAATTAATTCATAAATCGGTTCTTGTTTTGCGTATTGTTCAAAATTAAAAATAGATAGCTGTTCCACCGATTGTTTTCGATCAAACACATTGGAAACGGTCACTCCAAGAAGTCGAATTGGTGTACCATCCCATAATTGATGAAATAATTTGATTGCTTCTTCATAAATCACGTTTTTATTATAGATTGGATTTTGGAAGGTTTTACTTTTTGAATGATTATGCCAATCTGCATCCCGTATTTGTATACTTAAAGTTGATCCACATAATTTTTTCGCATCCAAACGTTCCGCCACTTTTCCACATATAGTCTCAAAGGTTTTTTCCAAAGCTTGAATATCCGTTTCATCTGTCGGTAAAGTTGTGGAATTCCCTACACTCTTCGTCTCATATATTGAATTTGGGTCTACCTTTCGACCATCTTCCCCATTCGCACGTGCCCTTAAACGTACTCCATTTTTACCAAGAGCTTGTCGAATCATATATTCTTCAACATGGGCTAAGTCACCAATCGTATATATTTTCAACGATTCCAGTTTTTTCGCCGTACTTTCCCCCACACCATGCATTTCAATGACTGGCAGAGGCCATAGTTTGGAAGAGACATCTCTTTTTCTAAGTATCGTGATTCCCATCGGTTTTTTCATATCCGATGCCGTCTTTGCTAAAAATTTATTCGGGGCAACACCAATGGAACAAGGTAAATCCAGTTCATTATAAATTCTCATTTGTATTTCTTGAGCGATTTCCAAAGGATGCCGTTCAGAAGAAATTTCAGTTATATCTATATATCCTTCATCAATCGATACTGGTTCTACTAGTGATGTATAACTTCGTAAAATTGTAAACATTGCCTTCGATGCATTTCGATATTTTGGAAAATCAGGCGGTAAGAGTATCAACTCAGGACATTTTCTCATGGCTTCCCCAACATTCATCGTTGTATAAATACCCTTTGCCCGCGCTTCATAAGAGCTTGTGACAATTATTCCACGACGTTCTTTTGGATTTCCTGCAATAGCTATCGCTTTCCCCTTCAATTCTGGTCGATGGGACTGTTCTACCGATGCATAAAAACTATTCATATCAACATGTAAAATAATTCTACCCTTCGTCATACTCTCACCTCCATCAATAAAATCAATTCATTAAAATATTATCATATTCTTACTGTTCTATCCTATTTAGTGCAATAAAAAAGGAGAAGGATGATTTATTCCTTCTCCCAATTCATTATTATGCATACATTTCTTCAAGCCATTTTAATTGTTGTTGAACGAATTCTTCAGACAATCCATGTTTTTCAATAAAACGATTACGTTCATGTTTAGAACATTCTAGTGTACAACCACCTAAATGTTTTAATTCATTTTCTTCTGAACATAAAATTTGTTTATTACATTCTGGATTTGAACAGTTAATGTAACGTTCACATGGTGTTCCGTCAAAATGGTCTTTACCAACGATATTGTGTTCAACTTGGTTAATTGGAACTGTTAAACGTTCATCGAAAACGTACATTTGTCCGTCCCAAAGTTGGCCTTTTGCAACAGGGTCTTTACTATATGTTGCAACACCACCATGTAATTGACCAACATCTTCCCCGATTCCTTCTCGTTTTAACCAGCCGGAGAATTTTTCACAACGGATACCGCCTGTACAATAAGTTAATACCCGTTTTCCTTCGAATAATTCTTTATTTGCCCGTACCCATGCTGGAGTGTCCCGGAATGTTTCGACTTCAGGACGAATCGCCCCACGGAAATGACCGACATCGTATTCATAAGTGTTACGCACATCTAACACAACCGTATCTTCCCGTTGCATTTCTTCCATAAATTCAGCAGGTGAAAGATAGCGACCAGTAATTTCTTTTGGGTTTATATCGTCTTCTAAGCTTAAATTTACAAGCTCTGGACGAGGGCGTACATGCATTTTTTTGAATACATGACCTTCTGCTTCATCAATTTTAAAGACGATATCTTTAAATAAAGGAGAATTTTGCATCATTTCCATATACGCATTCGTATCTTCAACAGTACCTGAAACAGTACCGTTAATTCCTTCATTTGCTACTAAAATACGACCTTTTAAATTTAATTCTTTACAAGCGGCCAAATGCTCAGCGGCAAATGCTGCTGGATCCTCAATCGTTGTGTAATAATAATAAAGTAATACTCTGTAATCCATCTTTTTTTCCACCTATCATGTATATTTGCAAGATATATTGATAGTATATCTTTTTCGTTTAAGTAATCAGTTAACATTTTAAACTTGCATCTTTAGGCGGATTATAACATACAAAAACGCTAAAGAAGATTTTTATAAAGTAAAAAATGATTAATTAATCACATAATTTATAATATACCATAAAAGTAATGGTTACTTCCTCATACATAAGTCTGAATTGTGATATTCTCAACTCATACGAAAGTCTACACAAACTTAAGGTTTATTATTTTCAGTTTTTTTAAACGAACTATGTTGACATTTATCGCATAGTATACTAATCTCTTTGTGTAAACTAAAATTAAAAATAAGTTAACACAAAAAGGGGGTATCCATTTGAAATCAAAAACCTATTCTTACGTTATCACCGCATTTGGTGCAGCAATTATTGCCGTATTAGCTCAAATCACAATTCCACTGCCTCTTATTCCAATTACAGGACAAACTCTAGCCGTCGGTCTGATTGTGACCATACTAGGTACTAAATATGGCACTCTATCCGTATTATTATATATTTTACTTGGTGCAATCGGTTTACCTGTTTTTTCAGGTTTTTCCGGTGGATTTGGCGTTTTAGTAGGCCCTACAGGAGGCTATATTATTGGTTTCTTAGTTCAAGCCTATATCATGGGAATATATATGGACAAATTTAGAACATCCTATCTTCATGCAATTATTTCGAATATTATTGGGATGGTTATAACGTTAGCTTTCGGTACTTCTTGGTTAAAATTTGTCGGTGATTTATCTTGGACTGCAGCATTTATGGGAGGAGCAGCTCCATTTATCATTGTAGGGATTATAAAAGCATTGATGGCAGCTTGGCTTGGGGTACTAGTTCGTAAACGTTTAGAAAGTGCCCATCTTCTACCACAGCTTACATAACATTTTATAAAATCGCTTCTTTTTATTTAAAACGAGCTATTCGCATATAGACGAATAGCTCGACTTTTTATTTGCTTAATAAGAAAATCCCTTCCATGTTGTAACTCTTGGAATATTAACATGTTGATTGTAAGATTGATCCTTTACAAATACTTTAGTGGAAATATCCTTTAATGTGTCAAGTACAGCTGGCTTATCATCAAAATAATAATCCAGGTTCAATTCTTTTATAATGTCAATTTTCTCTTGATCTTGCATGCCGCAGAAGAAATTTTCATCATGTACAGGGAATCCCTTTGCTTTGACCCACTGTCTTGTTCTGGAACAAAATTCTTTCGGACGAGAAGTAATATAAAATATTTCATGCCCTTCTTGTTCAAGTTGATTTAATAATTCAATGGCACCTTCAAAAGCAGGGCAATCGGTAAAATAGATTTCTTCTAAAAGACTCCCCCACATTTGGCTGCCTGTTTCTTTATCTAAACCAAAGGCTTCGTGTATTTCTACAGTTTTTAATTCACGGAACACTTCCAATCCAACATTTACATTTAATTTTCTATTATAAATATGAAAGGCATGTTCCCTTAAATTAATCAGTGTATCATCTATATCAAAACCAAATCTCACAAAAGCTCCTACTTTCCTTATGAATAAATAACAAATTGCTTCGCAAATGTTTGTTCTTTTTCAATTTGAATTTCTTGAAGTCTCGCTACTTCTTTTTTTCGTTGTTTTGAACATTGGATTAATTCTAATTCAGACATCGTTTCCTCGGTTAGTATCGATGCTAACGTATCCGCATCTTTCATAGCACTATTTAATCCAAAGGCCCCTGTTGGTGTCATCGTATGGACCGCATCTCCAATTAACGCAACACCCTTTTTTCCCCACTGTTCTGCATAATTACTATACACATCAAGTAATACAAAATCGCTCCACGATTGAATATGACTCCGAACAGTCCTTTCTAATTGGGGGAATGCTTTGATTAATTTTTCGATAAATGGAGTAAAGGGTTGTTTTCTTAGCATTGGAAACGAACCTTGTTGGATGTTCCAGCCGATTTGGATAAAACCATTTGTCTGGGTAAAAAGAGAAAGCTGCATTCCATCGATTAAAGCCATTTTAATAGTAGGCTCCCAATTGGTAGGTGCTGGAATTTTTGCCCATAATAAATCATAACCATGCTTTCGAACTGTAACATCAATGCCCGCCTTTTTGCGAACGATTGAATAACGTCCATCTGCCCCAATTACGAGGTTACTTTCGATTAAAATCTCTTTGCCATTCTGATTTGCTTTTACTCCTTTAATGGCGCCTTCTTCATCTTTTATTAAATCGATTACTGTTGTACTAGTCATTAATGAAAATTGCTCAAATGTTTTCGCTTCATTGATAAGCACCGTTAGAAGGTTAGATTGTGGAACATGGATACCTAAATGTCCAATAGTCGGATCAGGCAATACCGTTTTAAACAGTTTGCCATCTTCCCAATATTCCAATCTTTCCATTCGGAGCATCCCAAGTTCTTCCACTTTCTCAAATAAACCGTACTTTTTTAGTATTTCTTCGCCTTCTTCATTTAAATGTTCCCCGCGAAATTCCTTTGCTATTTCTTTAAAACGTTCTAAAAGAATGACAGATATATTTTGTTTGGCCAATAAATATGCAAGTAAAGCTCCTCCAGGTCCAGCGCCAACAATACATACATCCCTTTTCAATTTCATTTCGTTTCACCAAGCTTAGGATATGCTGTAATACATATATCCGGTCCAACCATTTCAAATGAATCGAATTCAAGCTGTAAAGCCGCGTCCATCGTATCCACATCTAAACCAGTAAATGGTGTTTTAGAATTTCTTCCACCAAGTATTTTCGGAGCAATGTAAACGAGAAACTTGTTAATGAAACCTGCTCTTAGGAATGAGGCATTTACTTCAGCCCCACCTTCTACTAGAACATCAGTAATCCCAAGTTTGTATAGTTCATCCAGCATGTCATCTAGCTTTAGTCCATCAGTATTCTTTTCGATAGAAAGAATTTTTACACCTTTTTCTAGGAACTGACTTTTTTTCGCCTCATCTACATTCGTACTACAAACAATAATGGTAGGTGCTTCACTTGTATCCGTTACGTTTGCATTTAGAGGCGTTTTCAGTTCACTATCTAAAATAATTCGAATCGGATTTTTCCCGTTGCGATGGGGAAGTCTAGTTGTTAATGATGGATTATCTGCTAATACTGTGCCAATCCCAACTAAAATCGCATCAACCTCATGACGCAATTCGTGAACTTGAAGTCGCGCTTCCTCACTTGTAATCCATTTCGATTGGCCATTACGTGTGGCAATCTTTCCATCTAAAGTCATCGCAAATTTGGAAATAACAAAAGGTTTACTTGTTAACATATTATGAATGAAACGTTCGTTTAACTTTCTTGCCTCTTTTTCCAGTAAACCTACTTCTACTTCAATGCCTGCTTCTCTTAACATGTTAATACCACGTCCAGCAACAGCTGGATTCGGATCCGTTGTCGCAACAACAACACGGCTTACTTCCGACTCTTTTACTAACTTTGCACAAGGTGGCGTTTTTCCGTAATGGGAACAAGGTTCTAACGTTACATATAATGTAGCGTCCTTTGCATGTTCACCAGCCATCCGAAAGGCATGCACTTCTGCATGGGGCTCTCCTGCTTTACGGTGAAGACCTGTCCCTACAATTACTCCATCTTTTACGAGAACTGCTCCTACAACTGGGTTTGGATTTGTGTTCCCTTTTGCTGAAGCAGCTAAATCTAAAGCTAATTGCATATACTCATAATCTGTTTTCATATTGGAAATACTCCTTAAACCGTTAATTGCTTTTCTGCAATATGACCTGATTTTTTAATTTTTGTTTCCAAATAATGACGATTCGTTTCAGTTAATCCACCCCATAACGGAATATGTTTATGGGCAAGGAGGCCATGGGATTGCAAAGCTGCAAGTTTTTTTGGATTGTTTGTAATTAACGTTACTGGTTTTTCTCTTAAACTTTCCAATACTCGAATCGCTTCCTCATAACTACGGGAGTCATCTTCAAAACCTAACGCATGATTCGCTTCTACAGTATCGTAGCCTTCCTCTTGTAATATATAGGCTAATGATTTAGAAAATAAACCGATTCCACGTCCTTCATGGTTTGCTAAATAGAAGATTGCTCCACATCCATGTTCTTCAACCATTTTCATCGATTCATGGAGCTGGTATCCACAATCACAACGTTGGCTTCCAAAAATATCACCTGTATGGCAAATACTGTGCATTCGAATAATCGCATCATCTCCATTGAAGAAGTCTCCGTAAACTAAAACGGAGGATTGTTGTTTTGATGCCAAATCTGCATCCACAATATATTCCAATACCTTTTCTTTCGTTTCGAATTCTTTATTAACAGTTAACCATGTATACCATTGAAACGTAGTCTCAAAATCACCCTGTTTAATTGGCAATTGCACTGGACCTACAATACATAAATTCTCTTTATCATTAAATGGTACTAAATTCATTTTATTTATAAGTATTTCTTTTGTATTTGAAAGATTTTTCATCATTCATCTCACCTATCTATAGTTAATCTTGACTGCATACAAAGTTAAGTTACTTTTCGTAACTTAGTTTATAATAATAAGTAAAAGAAGTCAATTAAAATTCCTAGTAGTTTAATCAACTTTCTATCAATCACAACTTAACTATAGCTTATGTAATAAATGAAATCAAAAAAGGTGCATGCACACAAAGATCCAGTAAAAGAATGTAAAAATTCTTATGACTAGATCTTTGTTTAAAAACTAAATTCAATGAAAGATACTATAATTATAGAAATAAAAAAAGCCCCTAAATGAAAATTTAGAGCTTTCATTTTATGACATTTTGGCAAAATGATTATATACGTCATTTAATGTTTCACATCCAATTTCCAATACCTTTTCAACATAGAGACTCCACAGTTTGGCTGTCATTTTCGCATCTCCTAAAGCGTTATGTCGATTTATAACCGGAATTTGATGATGAACACATAGTTGTTCTAGTGATACGTGATGAAAATTTGGTTCTATTATTTTATAAAGAAAGGATGTATCCACTATACGGTGTTTAAAAGGGGTTTTAAACAATTTGGAACTAGTATATTGCATAAAACTCCTTTCATGATTCGCATGATGGGCAACAAGGGTTGAACCTTCTATGAACTGAAAAAATCGAATGAATACATCGGCTAATGGCGGTGCCGATATTACATCATCATTAGTAATCCCCGTTAATTGAACAATTTCCTCTGGAATCTTTTGATCGAAGTGGATAAGCGAATAAAACTCTTGACCTTCTAATATGCGCGAACCCTGCATTTTAATTGCACCAATCGATAAAATACTATCACCTTTTTCCGGTGAAAAACCGGTAGTCTCCATATCAAAAACGACGACTGGTAATTGGTTCAAAGGCACATTCATCGCATTTTCTTTATTCATCTCTTTTTGTAAATGTCTTAAATAAGCCATTTGTTGTGAATTTTGGATGCCACCAATTCCACCGTGGGCGCGTCTTCCTTGAATACCTCTTAATAATTGCATAAATGGTTCAAATGCCATTTGGAACACCCTCTATTACAAAATTTAAGCTTTTAACTTTTTAAAAACGTTAACTCTACTACCGAATCATGTAGCTTTTTGCCATCTTTTAAAATTCGTTTCAACTGTTTCCGTTGTTCTTTACTTAATTTTTTTATATTTAAGTAATGGGTATCATCATAATTTTTCGAATGAAATAAAGACATTCGATAAGTGATCAGCGTTGAAAAGTTTTCAAAGCTATATTGGAGCAAGTCTTTATATCTCACTTTTTTCTTAAGTTGTTCAATCCGTTCTAACGTCGAAGTTTTATAAACCCCTTCTTTTATAGATAAAAGTCTGATGGAATTTACGTATGGTAAAAAGGCAGCGTATTTTAAATTAATACAACCTTGATAAACACCATGTTGTTCAACTAAAATTTGCCCCATCGGACCAATTACAGACTTTATATGTTTAACGTTTGCTACAAATCTACTTAATAGAGAAGGGTGTTCAAGTTGATATTCTAATATAATAGACTTTAATTGTTGGATATAATTTGTATTCCCATATAGAACTCTAGCATCATAAAAAATTTGTAAATAACGAATAGATTCCCAACTTTCGTTTTCCATCCAATGGATAATTTGAGTGCGCCATTGCTCTAGTGACTTACACCAAATTGGATTAGAACTCATAATATTCCCATTACAATAAGGATAACCTACACAATCCATCCCATAAGACAGCTCTTCCCCTAATACTTTGAAATACTGATCATTTTCTTCATTTGAAATTTCATATACGATGCCATGATCTTGGTCACTAATCAACCCTTGTTCAAAACGGCCCCCACTACCAGTAATAAACCAAATAAATTCACATGGAGGTTTTGACCATTCAATTTTGCCCATCGCAACATGTAACACTTTCAACATCACTTGATCATGAAATTCGTTGAGAGAAACGTTATTTAATAAGTAGGAAGAAATATGCGCATCTTTCCACTTTTTAATTGACTCATACGTTTCCATTCCTACACTTCCCTTTTATACAAAAAGCCTCTGAAAATCAGAGGCTTTTTTGATTAAGTATAAAGTATATCACTTATTTATTCATGAAAATTTTTCCTTCGTTGCAGCTGTTGTTAATTTCGCTTCTTCTAACGCCATTTGTTCAGGATAACCGTAGCTTCCGTGTTCAGACATATCTAAGCCCATGATTTCCTCTTCTTCTGAAACGCGAAGACCACCCATCACTTTATCCATAATTTTAAGAATAATGAATGAGATAACAAATGCATAAGCACCAGATGCTACAACACCTAAAGCTTGAACGCCTAATTGTTCCCAGCCACCACCGTAGAATAATCCTGCTTGACCCCAATCAATGTCAGTAGATAGTGCTGGTAATGCAAATAGACCATTTGAAAGTGTGCCCCAAACCCCCACAGTACCGTGCACAGATAACGCAGCAATTGGGTCATCGATTTTAAGTTTTTCAAATAATTGCATACTGAATACGACCATAATACCGCCGATCAATCCGATTACAACCGCAGCCCAGGGAGCTACAAATCCACAAGAAGCCGTAATGGCTACTAAACCTGCAAGAGCACCATTTAATGTTGTTGGAACATCTGCTTTACCTGTTTTAGCCCAAGCTGTAAACATTGCTGCCACAGCACCCGCACCAGCAGCTAATTGAGTATTTAGAATAACATAGCCAAAGAAACCATCAGCAACACCAAACGTACTAGCACCGTTGAAACCAAACCAACCAACCCAAAGAATAAGGACACCTAATGTAGTATAAACCTGGTTATGTCCTGCAAGAACATTCGACGAACCATCTTTATTGTATTTACCGATACGTGGTTTCAAGATCATCGTAGCAGCTAGTGCAGCCATTGCCCCCGTTAAATGGACGACCGTTGAGCCAGCAAAATCTTGCTTCCCGTGCTCTGCTAACCAACCACCGCCCCAAATCCAATGGGCAACAACTGGATAAATGAAAGCACTAAATAGGATGGCAAAAATAACATATACCGATAATTTTGCTCGTTCAGCAAAGCCACCAAAGGCGATTGTTAACGAAACTAATGCGAACATGACTTGGAAAGAAAAATCTACAGCAGTCGTTAAACCACCTTCTGGAGCAGATGCGTCGCCATAGAAGAAATTTGATAACCCGATAAAGGGATTCCCATCTCCATAAATAAAACCATAACCAACTGCCCAGAACACTAAAGTTCCAATCCCAGCTGTAAAGATTGTTTTCCCAGCAATATGACCTGCATTTTTCATTCTAGTCGAGCCTGCTTCGAGTAAAATAAATCCACCTAACATGAAGAAAACTAAAATGGCACCAATCCCTACCCACAGGTTATCCATTAATACTTGAACAGCTTCCATAAACTCATTCTCCCTTCTTTCAAAACTCTACGTTACTTTAAGTTATTCTATGATGTTAGGAAATGTAACATGTTTTATTACGTTTATTTTATCCTATATTTTATTAATGTCAATACAATTTTCATTAATTATTTTCATAGATGTTAGAAAATGTGACATTTAAGTAAAAACAATAGACAACTAGGAAAAATGAAATTCATCGTTATTGATCTATCATCATTTATGTATGCGATTTCATAAAAACACAACCTTTCACTCATATTAAATACATATTTTTTAGTTGATAGTAGGAAAAATGTTCCACAGCAAACTACATCATACTTTGTAATGAAATAATACTTATATGTAACGTTTCTTTACATCAATAAATCATGACTATCTATCACGCTATCCTTTTTCATTTATTAATTAATGACACTTTTGAAACTTTTCCGTTATAAATCGACAAAAAACCCTTAAAGAATGATCTTTAAGGGTTGCTTCACATTTGTAACATATGATTAATTCAAAATTTTCACTTTTACTTTTTTTCTTCCCCATTCCAAAGCTTGATTTTGGGAAGGAATGAAGACGTCTATTTTATTTCCTTTAATGGCACCACCAGTATCCCCTGCAATAGCTTCCCCATATCCTTCCACCCAAACTCTCGATCCGAGGGGAATAATATTAGGATCCACTGCGATTACTTTTTGGTTTGGGTTTGCTCTTAAATCAATTCCTATTGCGGTTGTTCCTGAACATCCTTCACAATAAGCTGTATAAGCTGTTGCTGTCACAGTCATTTCTTTTCCTGTTGATGGTTCTGGACTTGAACTTACCTTTGTGCTTTTAGATGTTTTTGTATTTGTTTGAGCCTTCTTTTCCTTTGTTGTTTTTTCTTGTTTTACTTTTGTCGTTGTTGAAGAAGCATCTGCAACAGTTGTTTTCTTACCTTCTTTGCTATTATCCTTATACAAAATCAGTTCATCACCAGGATGGATTGTGTAGTCTTTTAAATTATTCCATTCCATTAAATCCTCTAATTCAATTTGATGATTCAAAGCAATCCGGAATAGGTTGTCCCCTTCCTTTACTTTGTACGTTTCTGGTTGTGCCGCCTTATAAAACACTTTGTCTTTCTCTAAAACATCATCAAACAGTACATTTTCCAACGCATCTGTAATAATGAGTTGTTCAATGACACCATTCGTGTGCATTGCGGATTTATCTATGTCCATAGCAAAAGAATTTGTAGTAAACGAAAATACTAGAAATAAAGTTAGTAAAGCGATTTTAGACTTCATACTTAGTCCTCCTTACATTTTTTTCGAAATTTGTAATGAAATTTATGGACTAAGTACTCTCCAGGGTTTTACAGGATTATACATATTGATATAAAAATAGAAATAAAATGAAATATTTGTAACATTTGAAATAATTTCATAATCTTCGTTTATGCAATAAAAAAAGACTGATTTCATAGCAATCAACTACGAAACCAGTCTCTTAATGTGTGAACGAAATTCTGTATAAAAAAATTATTGAGCTGTATATCCACCGTCAACTGTTAATGTATTTCCAGTCATAAATGAAGAATCATCACAAGACATAAATAAAAC
Organism: Ureibacillus sp. 179-F W5.1 NHS; assembly: GCF_045369345.1. Classification (NCBI taxonomy): domain Bacteria; kingdom Bacillati; phylum Bacillota; class Bacilli; order Caryophanales; family Caryophanaceae; genus Ureibacillus; species Ureibacillus sp. 179-F W5.1 NHS. The sequence continues at coordinate 64,087 of NZ_JBIQFG010000014.1, forward strand.
AGCTTTAGCCATTTCTTCATCCTTACCTAGACGTTTCATCGGTGTCATAGAGCGTAATGCTTCTTTACTTTCTTCAGGAATAATTGGTGTATCAATAAAACCAGGACATAATGCATTAATACGAATATTTTGTTCAGCATATTCTAAAGCTAATGAACGAGTTAAATTAATCACTCCACCTTTTGCTGCATTGTATGCCGCTGAACCTGGAGATCCTACCCAACCATACATAGAAGCAGTGTTGACAATTACCCCACCATCAGCTTTCAAAAATTCACGAATTGCTTCACGGGCAACTAAGAACACCCCGTCTAAATCTACATTTACTGTATTTCTCCACTCAGAATATTCTAAGTCGTGGGATGAATGAACACGACCAATACCTGCGTTGTTAAAAACAACATCTACTTTTCCGAAAGTTTCAATTGTTTGTTTAAAAACGTTTGCCACTTCTTCTTCACTTGTAATATTTGCTTTTATAAATAAAGCTTCGGCGTTTTGTTCTTTTAATTCTGCCTCAAAAGCATTTCCTTTTTCTTCATTTAAATCAACAAGTACTACTTTCGCTCCTTCTTTTACAAAAAGACGAGCAGTAGCCGCTCCAATACCAGAAGCTCCACCAGTAATAACCGCTACTTTATTTTGTAATTTAGCCATGTATATACCTCCCAAATAGTTTTACAAAATAGAACCTAAACCCCATTGACTAATGGTAAATTATCCCTATGTAAAGTGTTCTATATTGTTTACAATTTCATTGTACTCTTCTCACTTCATGGTACAATCATTAATATAATTCAATGTGTTGATTACATAGACACTTTTATGCTTTGTGTTGAAATAAGGAGGATTCTAATGGCAAAAGACGATCTCCAAACAACTAGACGCCAAAATAGGACAAAAACCCATTTTAAACAAGCACTTATCGATTTGACTAAAGAAATTGGCTACCATTCGATTACCGTGAAAGATATCGTCGAATACGCGAACTATAATCGAAGTACTTTTTATGTTCACTTTCAAGACAAGGAACATTTAGCAAAAGAATTATTAGAATCAATGTTAAAAGGTTTAGAAGAAGCTGTCGGACAACCATATATTTATGGGCAAAGAGTAAATACATCCCAGTTAACGAAACCGGCTTTTCATATCGTCCATTTCATTTATGAAAATCGAAACTTTTTTGAGCTTGTCAAATATGAAAATACGTTACCTGGTCTACATACCCAGTTTCCGTTGACGATTACTAAAATATATAAAGAGCAATTTATCTTTAAAACGATTAATAATACACCTGTTAATATGGATTACTTTAAATTATATACTTCTTATGGTTTTTATGGATTACTAATGGATTGGATTACAAGTAGTTTTAGTCGATCTGAAGAAGATTTTATCAACGATATTATCGATTTAACAAAAACCCATATTTCTTCTTATGAATACATTGGTAAATAAGTAAAACACAATTTTTATAACTTGAAGAAAAGTGGTGTAAAGAAAATGAAGAGTCGAGTACATGTTATAGCCCCTTATGCCACAATGGTACCTGTCGTTAGCGAATGTTGCGCCCTCTTTCCAGAATTAATTATTCGCACATCCGTCGGCAGCTTAGAAGATGGGGTAAATATCGCTATTAAAGAAGAGTGTGCGACCGATATTTTTATAAGTAGAGGTACAACTGCAAAGTTAATTAAAAATGCTGTAAAAAAACCAGTAATTGATATGCACATATCAGGATATGATTTAATTCGTTCCCTTTCATTAGCATCGAATTTAACGACTAAATCTGCCCTTATTGGCATGCAATCCATTACCCATGTCGCAAAGGCGATTATCGGTTTAATGGATATCCCTATTTCAATTTACACTGTGGAACATTTAGAAGAGATTCCCCCTTTAATTTTAGAATTAAAAAATAAAGGGTTTAAACAAATTATTGGCGATAGGCTTGTAACCCATATTAGCGAAACCTATGGACTGAAAGGATTTTTAATCCAATCAAGTAAAGAAACGATTTTACAAGCACTCGAACGGGCCAAACAGATCAATGAATACAAAAATTATGCAGATGTACCAAGTAAAATATTTGAGCAAATCGTTCAAAGTAAATATAAAAATATTGTTGTTCTTAGTAAGGAAAACCATATCATTTATGAACATTTTTCTACGTTAAATTTTACTCGTGATTTAAAGGATCATTTATACATATTGAATACAGACATGAATGATACAAAACCGAGGGCTTCAAAATTACTAGTAGTAGATAATGATGTAATTGAAATAAAAGGATATTACGTCTCAGAATTTGGATATAAACTGTTTGTATTGAAAAAATATAATCACCTTATCAATCAACACGGTTTAACTGTTCAAACCCATTCACTTCATAAGCCTGTCATTAAAGAATCGAGTTCAATACAACATGTGTACAAACAGGTAGAATTACTTTTCAAACATAAAGAACCAATTTTACTTGTCGGAGAGCAAGGTACAGGAAAAGACTTTATTTCAACTTATATTCATGAAAAACATGAAGATGGATTATTATTAACGATCGATTTTAAATATTTTGATATCAATCAATTAAATACACTTCCAATACAATATGTAAGAACGATTAAATTAAAACATTGTGAATTAATCGAAGAAGTTGAAGTTTTATCTGCATTCATTCAAAATTGTCTAGAAAAACATATTCATATGTTTGTATTATGTGAACATAATTATCAATTCGAATCCTTTGAATGGTTAAAGTGTAATAAAATTCAACTACCTACTCTTCAAGAGCGAAAAGAAGATATCGTACCTTTAATCCACTATTTTTTATCCAAATTTCATGAAGAATACGGGACAACTCCCGTTAAAATTAAAAACAAATCCCTTACTTTACTGGAAGAAACGAACTATCCATTTAATATAGATGATCTGCACTCTATCATGAAACAAATTGTACTAAACGAAAAAGACTATATAATACAACATGAAACTGTTGAAAGAATATTAAAACAACAAAGTCATTGTTTAAAACCTATTTCTTTAAAAGGCACTTTAAAAGAAATTGAAAGAGAAATTATCGAACTTGTGTTAAAGGAAGAAAATTTTAATCAATCTAAGACGGCAGAACGCCTCGGAATTAATCGAGCAACTTTATGGAGAAAGTTAAAAAATGAGGGGAATTAAAGCTTTCTAAGAACTTTACTAAAAGGTCTACCCCGTCTGCTTGAAAGAAGACAAAAATACACTTAAGTATGATAAAGAGGCTGGGACATAACCCACCTCTGAAATGAAAAGCCGGTGAAATTTTACGATAAGTAAAATTTCACCGGCTTTGATTATTTTAAATAAAAAATAAGGACCACTTCTGATAAAATTAAGTCACCACAACAAAATTATACAGAAAGAAGGATCCTTATGTTTAAAGATTATAACATGAATCAACTCGTTTTGCCTTTAGATTTAGAAGTAAAATTACAAAATAATGATATTGCTTTCCATATCCATCATCTAGTTGAAAGTATCCCTCATGAAGCGTTCGAACCATTTCTACGAAATGAGGGGTGTCCTGCTGTATTTTGCAATAGAAAAGTGCAGAAAAATGCAATTAAAAATGCAGAAGTTTGCCACCCAATTAGTTTCTTTTTGA